>DAOVGJ010000138.1 GCA_030672465.1 Pseudomonadota bacterium
GCACACTTGGATCATGGCATCCGAGGGGAGGAGTCGCGGCGGGAGGCGGACTTTGTCCGGGATTTGGCCCAAGGGTTGGGCCTTCCCTTCGAAACAGCGGTAGCAGACGTCCCGGCCTTGGCGAGAGGGGAACGCATATCCCTTCAAGAGGCGGCGAGAAAGGCGAGGTATGATTTTTACGAGCGGGTGAGGAAAAAATATAACGGACAAAAGGTAGCCATGGGTCAGACAGCTGATGATCAGGCGGAGACGATTTTGATACGAGTGATTCGTGGGGCTGGCTTGAGGGGGTTGAAGGGAATTCCCCCCGTCCGAGGAGGAGTCTATATTCGTCCACTCATCGAGACATCGAGGGAGGAGGTGGAAGGGTTAGCCAGTGAGGAGGGCCTTTCTCATGTTATCGATAGCTCCAATATCAAGGATGTCTACCTGAGAAATAAGGTTCGCCATGATCTCATCCCCCATTTGGAAAGGGAATATAACCCCAATATCAGGGTGGGTTTGACCA
Source organism: Pseudomonadota bacterium (assembly GCA_030672465.1). Taxonomy (GTDB): domain Bacteria; phylum Desulfobacterota; class BSN033; order WVXP01. Next base: position 509 of record DAOVGJ010000138.1, read on the forward strand.
GAATGGCCTCGATCCTCTCCAGAGAGGATGACTATTTAGACCGAAAAGCCGAAGAAGTCATGGCTGGGTTGATCAAGGGGGATGGCCAGGAGGTCAGCCTCGATATAGCGGGACTGAAGGTATTTCATGAGGCAATTTGGTTCCGGGTGCTCCAGAAAACGTTGGCCAGAGTGCTCGGAGGAGATCTGAGAAGTATTAAAACAGTTCATCTGGATGGGATTTGCCGGCTCCTCACCCATCCGGCGCCTAATAAGGTGCTCTGTCTCCCCGATGGGATCTATGCCGAAAAGCACTATACGAAGCTTTTCATCAGGAGGGGGAGGCCCCCCGCTGTTTTTCCCTTCGAATACATAGTTGAGGTCCCGGGAGTCACTATAGTGGAGGTTTTGGGGAAGAAGCTCGTCACCCGAATAGAGGCGGCAAAAAGGGGTATCCCCATGGATTTAGATCCCAGTATCGCCTTCCTGGACGATGATAAGCTGGTCCACCCCTTGACCCTGAGAAGTTTCGAAAAGGGAGATCGATTCGTCCCCCTGGGGATGAAGGGCCACAAGAAATTGAAGGATTTTTTTATTGATTCTAAAGTTCCCAAAGCCCTTCGCCGGCGAATTCCACTGTTGATTTCAGGGGGAACCATTGTTTGGGTGGTGGGATACCGGGTCAACGAGTGCTTCAAACTCACGGAGACGTCAAAGAGGATCTTAAGGGCCGAGTACCTGGATTATCCTTAATTCCCCTGTCCGCATTCCTCCTGATCGCCCTTGAGCTTTGATAGGGCATGGGGTATGGCCGGAAGAATCGCCTTCAGGCATTCCCTCACGGCCTTTGGGCTACCGGGCAGGTTGACGATAAGAGTTTGCTTCCTGATCCCGCAGACGGCCCTGGAGATCATGGCGTGGGGAGTATTCTTGAGTCCCTCCGCCCTCATGGCTTCCGAGAAGCCCGGAACCTCCTTTTCGATCACCTCCTGGGTTGCATCCGGGGTGAGGTCCCTGGGGCTCAGACCCGTCCCTCCAGTAGTTAAGATGAGGTCCGAATGGAGGGAATCCGCACATCGGATGAGTGCCTCTTTGATCATATCCCTCTCGTCCGGGATGACCTCATAGTGGATCACTTCGGAGGGAAGCCCTTTCAAGAGGTCTTGGATGGTGCTTCCGCTGGTATCCTCCCTTTCCCCTCGGGCCCCCTTGTCGCTGATGGTCAAGATGGAGACCTTGATTCTCACTCCCCCGTCACCTCTATGGAATCGCCCACCGCGATTTGCCCGGAATGGAGGACTTCGGCGAATACCCCCTCACGGGGCATAACACAGTCCCCCATCTGATAATAGATGGCACATCGGTCGTGGCACTCTTTCCCCTTCTGGGTCATCCTGAGGATCGCCTCACGGCCGATCCGCAACGTGGTCGCGATGGGAAGGCTCATGAGGTCGATGCCCTCTGTTGTGATGTTTTCAGCGAAGTCCCCATAGGCGGCTTTCAATCCCTTTTGCCTCATTTTCTCAATGCTTTCGTTGGCGAGAAGGCTTACCTGGCGGTGCCATTGACCACCGTGGGCATCGCCCTTGAGGCCGTAGTCCTTCAGAAGTTCACATCTGCGGGCATTCCGTTTCTTGGTCCCCTTGCCCTGGCTGATGTTCACCCCCAATATTTTACCCTTTATGGGCATCCTTCCTTTCCCCCTTCCACCGAAAGGTGCCGCTTTTGCCGCCTTTCTTTTCGACCAGGTGTATGTCCGAGATGATCATGCCCCGGTCCACCGCCTTGCACATGTCATAGATGGTCAAGGCTGCCGTGGCGACGGCCAGAAACGCCTCCATCTCCACCCCCGTTTGACCCTTGATTTTGACCCTGGCCTCAATTTCGATTTTATTTTCCCCTTGAGAGGGGAAGAAATTTATCTCTACGTTGGTGATGTTCAGGGGGTGACACATGGGGATGAGGTCGGCGGTTCGCTTTGCCCCCATGATCCCCGCCACTCGAGCTACCCCCAGGACATCCCCCTTCGCGATCCTTTTATCCACAATCATCCGAAAGGTTTCCCGATTCATGGAGATGGACCCGTGAGCAATGGCCTCCCTCATAGTGGCCCCCTTTTGACTTACGTCCACCATCCTGGCCTCTCCCCCCTCATTGAAATGGGTAAAAACCTTCTTTTCCCTCATTTCGGTGTTCCCTCTTGACCCTTGAGTCATCCCCCGATGGCTGCCATAGTGCGCTGACATTTCCTGAACAGGGATGTATTGATGGAGTGTCTTTTTGGCTTGTTCCGCAAAGTAGTCATGAGGAGATCCTTCAATTTTTTATCGCTACAGTGGTTCCTCAAATGGGACTTCAGATCGATTTCGTGATCGGAGAAAAGGCATGCCCTCAACTTTCCATCGGGCGTCAACCTCAAACGGTTGCAATTGTTACAAAAATGACTGCTGATGGGGCTGATGAAACCGAGTTCTCCACGAGCCCCCCTAAGGCGAAATCGCGCAGCGGGACCATCCATTTCGTCGCCATCCACGGGGATCAAGGGACCCAGTTTGCCGATCTCCTTTCGGATCATATCGACGGTCAACACATGATCCCGGTTCCAAAAATCCACCCCGCCGGTGGGCATGAATTCGATGAAGCGTACGGTCAGGGGTTTCTCCAGGGTTAATTTCGCAAATTGGAGGATTTCATCGTCATTGAACCCCTTAATGGCCACTACGTTGAGCTTTACGGGGAAGAGCCCGACGTCGAGGGCTTTTTCGATCCCGTTAAGTACCTCGGGGAACCGATCCCTCCGGGTTATGTAGGCAAATTTCTCCCTGTTTAACGTGTCAAGGCTGACGTTAATTCGTTTGATCCCGGCCCTGGCAAGATCCGCGGCGAATTCCCCTAATAGGACTCCGTTCGTGGTCAGGCTCAGATCTCCGATTCCCCGGATTTGTGAAATCCCACGAATGAGGTCCAATGCCCCCTTTCTGGCCAAGGGCTCGCCCCCAGTTAGGCGAATTTTGTCGATGCCTAATTGGCCGAAAAGCCTTGCCACCCGAAGGATTTCTTCATATCTCAAGACCTCCTCGTGGGAGATCAGGGGAATGCCCCCATCGGGCATACAATACCTGCATCTCAAATTACACCGGTCGGTGATAGAGATCCGGAGGTAATTTATCCTTCTTGCGAAATTATCCGTCAACATCGTTTCAACCCGGCGTCCACTCACATGAAGGCCTCATTCCACATCTTCGAATTCTTGCTTGCCTTCTAACCCATGCTCTTCCTCGTCAATCTCGATATCTTCTTGTGCCCTGATAAAAAAGAGTTCAGCATCCATCTCCCGCGCAATTGCCTCCAATTCCGCTTTGGAAAAGCGATCTTTATAAAAATGGATGTCCCCACCTTGCGCCGCGACAACGGTGTA
>DAOVGJ010000064.1 GCA_030672465.1 Pseudomonadota bacterium
AAAAACCCCTAATAAGCAAAACTTAACGTGTGAGGTAATGTTGAGCCTCGAATCAGAAGACCATTAATTCATCGAATCCTCCTAAGAAACTGAAGTCTCGAAATCCTCCTCATCCCAATCAATACTGTAATTCAAACGCAAATCAACGGAATTGGAAACGTGCCAGAACTGCTTACGCCGGGCCTCAATTTTCCGTTCGATCTTAGCTTTATCTAGCTCAATGTTAGGGGGGTTAAAGAGTCATGAACTTTACTTCTCTGGAGCGCTCCCTTGTCCCTTCGCTTTAGTGCTTCCATAGTGATCCCTTCGGAGTCCCGGGGGATGCTTATTCCTTCCATCCTCTAAAGGGCTGGCGTTATTGCCATTCCTACCCACCCTCGATGGGTACCCTAGTTCTCTAGCAAATTACGCTCATGGACAGCAGTGTTCTCGAGAAGCTCAGCAAACGCCAGAACTATATTCCTTGACTTTTGTGAATAATTTCATTATGAAAGGTCTTGGAGGAATCGATCATGAAATATAAGATCGGAATCGATGTGGGAGGCACATTTACGGATTTCCTGTTGGCCATGGAGGACGGGACAACACAGATCTATAAGGTGCTGTCCACACCCGACGATCCCTCCATCGCAACCATGGAGGGGATTAAGGAGATGGCCCGAGATAGGGGAATCTCAACGAAGGAGTTCTTGAGGGATGTAACCGTCGTCGTCCACGGAACCACCGTCACAACCAACGCCGTTCTGACCTATACGGGGGCCAAGACGGGGCTTTTGACAACCAATGGGGTCAGGGATGCCCTGGAGATGAGAAGGGGAATCCGGGAGGAACAATATAACAATCGGTATCAGAACGTGGACCCCCTGGTTGAACGATACCTGAGATATCCCGTTGAGGAACGCCTCGACTACAAGGGGGATGTCCTGATTCCCATTAATGAAGATGACGTTCACGGTGCGGCGGACCTCTTTCTCAATGAGGGCGTACAGGCCATCGCCATCTGCTTCATGAACTCATTCGCCAACAAGGGTCATGAGGAGGTCGCGGCCAAGATCATTCGCGAGAAAATTCCCGAGGCCTATTTAACGGTTTCCAGCACCCTGCTTCCCTCCATTCGGTTTTACGATCGCGTAAGCACCACCGTCTTGAACTCCTATGTGGGCCCCATTCTCAGGGGATACCTCAATTCCCTCTTGGAGAAGCTGGAGGTTGAGGAGTACAAAGGGGTACTGCTCATCATGCAGTCCAACGGAGGAGTCATCTCCCCTGAGGTAGCCATCGATAATGCCGCTGTGACCTTGCTCTCCGGACCCGCCGGAGGGCCAATTGCCGGTATCGCATATACATCAATCCAAGGTTATGACGACTGTATCACCATGGACATGGGGGGAACCAGCTTTGATACCGCCCTGATCAAGGATAAAACCCCCTTTGTGACCACGGTCGGCGAGATCAATAGGCTTCGGCTGGCCCTCCCCATGCTCAACGTGGTGACCATAGGGGCCGGAGGAGGGAGCGTTGGATGGATCGATGAGGGGGGATTGCTCCGTATGGGGCCCAAAAGTGCTGGGGCCAAACCCGGCCCTGCCTGTTATGATCTCGACGGGGAGGACCCCACGTGTACCGACGCGGACCTGGTCCTGGGATACCTGGATAAGGATTACTTTGCCGGTGGTAAAATGCGCTTAAACCTGACGAAGGCCGAGAAGGCCATAAAGAAGCGGATCGCGGACAAGCTCAAATTCGACCTCTATGAGGGCGCCTTGGGAATGTACAATGTAATCAACGTCAATATGGCCGCTGCCGTGAGGGAAGTTTCCGTAAAACAGGGACAGGATCCCCGGGATTTTCCGCTGGTGGTGGCCGGGGGGGCGGGCCCAAACCACGCCTGTATGATCGCCCTGGAATTGGAAATTCCGGTTATGATCATTCCCAGGGAATCCTCCATTTTCTGCGCCGCGGGGATGCTCATGTCCGATCTGAAACACAATTTCGTAAGGAGCTATCCCACTTTGCTCAAGGATGCCGATGTGAAGAGGTTTCAATCCCTGTTTGAAGATATGAAGGCCGAGGGGCTTTCACTGTTGAAGCTGGAGAACATCCCCGAGGAGCGGGTTGAATATGTCTATTCCCTGGATATGCGATATGTAAAACAGTATCACGAGGTGAACGTGGAAGTGACCCGGGAGGAGGTGGAAAGGGGGAACTTTGAAAGCATGGTCAGGAAGTTCCACCCCCAACACAACAAACTCTACGGGTATTCCCTGGAGGAACAAGGGACGCCCGTTGAGCTGATCAATATGAGGTTGGTCTGCATTGGCAAAACCGAGAAGCCCGAGTTCATGGTGGCTGATTATGCGGGGGAGGATCCATCTCCGGCCTTCAAAAAGAAAAGGAGGTGCTTCCTTCCAAGGCAAAGGAGATTTACCAATGTTGATGTCTTCGATGGATTTAAGCTCCATTACGGCAACCGTATCGAGGGACCGGCCATCATCGAACAGGTAAATACCACCACCTTTGTGACCAGTGAATATAGTGTTCTAGTGGACAAATATGGAAGTTACACCATGTACCTCAAAGAGGGGGAAGAGCAGGTGAAGGGGAGGATCCTTTCATGAAGAAAATCGGCATCGATAAAATTCTGGTTTCTATCCTTCAGCGCCGTGTCAAATCCATCACCGAGGAGATGAGCATCGCCCTCACCATGACAACCCGGTCTCCCATCCTCTGTGAGGCCAAGGACTTCGTCACCGGGCTCTATGACGCTCAGGGGAAGATGTTGGAACAGACGGAAAACCTTCCCATCTTGGCCTTCTCCCTTGGCCCCGTATGCGAGTATATCGTCAATTACTTCGGGGATGAGATTTACCCCGGGGACGTTATCTTCCATAACGACGTCTTCTCCATGGGGAACCAAAACAACGATGTTGCCGTCTACAAACCCATCTTTTACGGGGACCAACTCGTGGGGTGGGCTGCTTGCAAAGGGCATCAAGCCGATATCGGCGGAGCTGTTCAGGGTGGTTACAATCCCCAGGCAACGGAGGTCTGGCAGGAAGCCCTTCGTATCCCTCCCGTAAAGGTTTATGAGAAGGGGAGGATGAGGAAAGATGTCTGGGATTTGATCTTCGCCAACATCAGGCTGAAGATGGTCGAGGAGGATATGCGGGCACAGATCGGAAGCTGCGTGGTGGGAGAAAGGGGGATCCTGGCCCTGGTCGAGAAATACGAGCTGAATGTGTTTACAGCGCATAAGGAATACCTCTTCGACTCCACAGAGAAGATGATGAGGGCCGAGATTAGGACCATTCCCAAAGGGGTCTATTCCGGGGAGGCCACGGGCTATTACGATGGAAGACATCCGGGCTCCAAGTACACCGTCCGGGTGAAGATCACGGTGGAGGATGAGGACATCACCTTCGATTATACCGGTACCGATCCCCAGACCAAGGGGTTTGTAAACGGCACGTATACCTCCAGCGCCTCTGCAACCCTCCTTACTTTTCTGCAGATGGTTAACCCCGATATGCCCCACAACGACGGCATGGTCAGGCCGGTCAACATCATCATACCGGAGGGAACCGTCCTCAACGCCGCCTTTCCCGCGGCGACCACCTATGGTAACCACCTCTGTCCCATCAATGCCGATGCCATTATGAGGGCTTTGGGCCCCGTTATCCCGGACCGGGTGACGGCGGAGTGGAACGAGCTCCTGTGCAGCCTCACCACGGGTTTAGACCCCCGAAAAAATGAGCCCTTTGTAGATATCTGCTTTATGGGATTGAAGGGGGGATCGGGGGCCATCAAGGGAACGGACGGCTACGATCACATCGGGATGATCGACGCATCAGGAGGTGTCCTGGACCAGGACTACGAGATGTTCGAGCTTCAAACCCCCCATCTCATCGTGCAACACGAATATATCCCCGATTCAGGAGGACCGGGCAAATGGAGGGGAGGATTGGGCGTTGTCACCGAGTTCAAATTGGGCGGGGAGAGAGTGAAACTGATTACCTTTGGGGAGGGGGATGTAGAGCCTCCTTTTGGCGCGCAAGGGGGGAAGCCAGGGACCTTGAATAAGATCGAACTCAAATACCCCGACGGAAGGGTTTACCGGACCACCACAAAGGATCTGGTCGAAGACGTCCCGGCGGAAACCATCTACTATCAGGAGGCGGGGGGAGGGGGAGGATATGGTGACCCCAAGGAACGCTCCATCGACCTGGTCCGGAAGGAGGTGAGAAACGGCATCATCTCCGTAGAAAGTGCGAAAGAGGATTATGGTGTCGTAATCGACTCTAAAACCTTCACCGTGGATACAAAGGTTACAAAGGCTTTGCGAAAGGGAGAAAGATCGTAAGGATGCCCAACCTACAAACGCCACCTGCTTGAGGGGGGCCAATCGCGATTTCCTAGCCGATACCCCTACCCGAGGTAGCAATGGGAAATGCCATCCTCGAGGCCTTACAGTTCGATGAGGAAAGGGGAGTCATCTCCTTCAAGGACGTGAGATATCTTCTCATGCGTCCCGAGCCCCTGGTGGAGTTTCAAAAGGCACTGGAGGAGAGGCTCGGAGAAGGGGCCCAAGAACTCCTCTATCGCGGCGGCTTTACCGGAGGCCACCTGTCCACCAAGAGATATCGGGAGACCTTCGGATACGGGGATGATGACATCGTCCAATTCATGATGACCATGGGGGGCCAAATCGGCTGGGGAAAGTTCCAGGTGGAGGAGTATAATCCGGAGGCCAAGAGGTTGATTGTAAGAGTCACATGTTCCCCCTTTGCCGAGGCTTATGGAAAGTCAGCCCAGCCCGTTTGCCACATGACTCGCGGTGTTCTCGCCGGCATGGGCCAAGCCCTTTTCGGAGAAGCTCTCAGCGCCGCTGAGACCCATTGCCTGGCCAAGGGAGATGATCTGTGCCGTTTTCTGATCCAGGCCAAGTCGGCCTGAATTCACGCTCGCGATAAGAAAATCAAAGTGATATGGAGAGATTGCTTAAGATTGCCCATACCCGAAGAGAGCTTGCTT
>DAOVGJ010000264.1 GCA_030672465.1 Pseudomonadota bacterium
CGGCCCTCCAGTTGGATATGACCAAGTTGGGTTTTAATGAAGAAGCCCTCGGAGAATTTCATGAAGCCATCCATAAGCCCGTGGGCATGGTGCTGGTAACTGGGCCAACGGGAAGCGGGAAGACAACCACCCTCTACTCCGGCCTCTCGGAATTGAATAAGGAGAAGGACAATATCATCACTGCTGAAGACCCCATCGAGTTTAACTTCATGGGGATCAATCAAGTCCAGATGCACGAGGAAATTGGCCTTACCTTCGCCTCGTCGTTACGCTCTTTCCTACGACAAGATCCCGATATCATCATGGTGGGGGAAATTCGAGACTTCGAAACTGCCCAGATCGCCATCCAAGCCGCCCTTACAGGACATCTCGTTATGAGCACCGTCCACACCAACGACGCCCCTGGAACCATCACCAGACTTATCGATATGGGGATAGAACCCTTCCTTATCACCTCAGCCGTCCTGCTCATCCTGGCCCAAAGGTTGGTACGGAAAGCGTGCACGGAATGTAGAGAACCCATCAAAGCGAATCCAAAACTGCTCTTGGGGCTGGGTGTCCCTCGAGAGGAGATCGATGGCTTTACCGTTTATAAGGGGAAGGGATGCTCCATATGCAGCAACACCGGCTATAAGGGGAGGATAGGCCTCTATGAGGTAATGCCCCTGCGGGATGAGTTGAAAGAACTCGTCCTGTCGAGGGCCTCCACCATAGAAATCAAGAAGGAAGCCATACGGTTGGGAATGAAAACCCTCAGGATGGCCGGCATTACGAAAATCAAGGAGGGTATGACGACCATCGAGGAAATCTTGAGAACCACCATGGATGATAGACGGTGAGCATGAAGATTGATTCAAGAGAGGGGTGAATAAATGGAGGATCTACAGAAATTATTGGAGACGATGATCGAAAAGAGGGCATCGGATATCCATATAACCACGGGATCGCCACCCAGGTTGAGGATCGATGGAAAGCTCGTTGAATTCGGTTCGACCCCGCTTACCGCCTCCGATACGAAAAGGCTCTGCTATAGCGTCTTGGCCGACGCCCAGCGCCACCGATTCGAGGAGGAAAGCGAGTTGGACTTCTCCTTCGGCATTAAGGGGCTGAGTCGCTTTAGGGGAAATGTGTACATCCAACGGGGGGCAGTGGCTGGGGCTTTCAGGGCCATTCCCTATGAGATTCTGAGTTTTCAAGAACTGGGAGTTCCGTCCCTCGTCAATGAGATGCTTAAAAAGCCTAAGGGGCTCATCTTGGTAACGGGACCGACGGGAACGGGAAAATCCACCACCTTGGCCTCGATGATAGATAAACTCAACAGCGAACGACACTCCCACATTATCACCATCGAGGATCCCATCGAGTACCTCCACCGCCATAAGAAGTCCATCGTCAATCAGCGGGAGATCAATACCGACACCAAGAGTTTCAGGGCAGCCTTAAAACACATCCTGAGGCAGGATCCGGATATCATCCTCATAGGCGAGATGCGGGACCTGGAGACCATCGAAACCGCATTAGTCGTCGCTGAAACCGGCCATCTCACCTTTGCCACCCTGCATACGAACTCCTGTGTAGAGACCATCAATCGGATTATTGATGTCTTCCCACCGCATCAGCAATCACAAGTCAGGGCCCAGCTCTCCTTTGTCCTTGAGGGGGTGCTCACTCAACAGCTCCTTCCAAAGGCAAGGGAATCGGGGAGATGCCTGGCGGTTGAGATCATGATCCCCAACCCTGCTATACGGAACCTTATCCGCGAGGACAAAATCCATCAAATATACTCCCAAATGCAAATCGGGCAGGCAAAGTTCGGGATGCAGACCATGAACCAATCCCTCTTTTCCCTCTACCAGAGGGGGTTGATTACGTTAAATGATGCCATGGAGCGAAGCCATAATTTGGACGAATTAATGGGGATGCTGAAGGCGACTGGACAGGTGATCGACAAGGCTGCGAGACAGGTCCAGAGACCGCATTAAGGTTAAGACCATACGATCTAAGGGGAGCATACCATGCCGAGATATAAATGGGAGGGGAAGACGCTCAGGGGAGAGAAGAGAAAGGGCGAGATGGAAGCCCCTGACGAAGGGAGCGTCAGGACTCACCTCAGGCAACAGAACGTGATTCCGACCAAGGTAGTGGCAAAGGGGAAGGAAGTCTCTTTCAGCCTTGGTAGACAAAAGGTTAAGAAGAAAGACGTCGCCGTTTTCACCAGACAACTGGCTACCATGATCGACGCGGGCTTACCCCTTGTACAGTCCTTGGATATTCTCTCCATGCAGCAGGAAAGCAAAGCTTTTAAGGAAGTCATCAAGAATATCAAGGAAGATGTGGAAGGGGGTTCCACATTTGCGGGGGCGTTGAAAAAACATCCCAAGGTCTTCGACGAATTGTACACGAACCTCGTTGTGGCCGGTGAAGAGGGGGGGATATTGGACAACGTCCTCAACAGGCTGGCCATTTATATCGAGAAGGCCGAGTCCCTGAAGAAGAAGATCAAGTCGGCCATGGTTTACCCCTCCACCATTGTAGGGGTAGCCGTTATCGTGGTGGCTGTCCTGATGATCTTCGTCATACCCGTCTTTGCTAAGATCTTCTCCTCCATGGGGCACACCCTCCCCCTGCCTACTCTCATCGTCATCGGCATGAGCAATATTATGAAGAAATACTTCCTGTTGCTCATCGTTGCCCTTGTCATCCTCGTTTTCATGCTCAGAAGGTATTACGCCACGGAGAAGGGCAAGTTGACCATCGATAGCCTCATCCTCAAACTTCCGGTATTCGGTACTCTATTCCGAAAGGTGGCCGTTGCCCGATTCTCGAGAACCCTTGCCACCTTGATCACGAGCGGGGTTCCCATCTTGGATGGCTTAACGATCACCTCGAAGACTGCGGGAAACAAACTGATCGAATACGCAATCATGAAGGCTCGGACAAGTATAAGCGAGGGAGAGACCATTGCCGAACCCCTGGCGAGGAGCGAGGTTTTCCCCCCCATGGTCACCCAGATGATTGCCATTGGAGAATCCACGGGATCCCTCGATTCGATGCTAAGCAAGATCGCTGATTTCTACGAGGAAGAGGTCGATGTCGCCGTCGCCACCCTTACCTCCCTCCTAGAGCCATTATTAATGGTTTTTCTGGGAGTGACGGTTGGTGGAGTCGTCATCGCCATGTATTTGCCAATATTCAAAATAGCAACGGTGGGGGGCGGTTGAGGAACATTGGAGACTCCCATAGCCATCATGGAAAACCATCGACGCCTCTCCGAATCGCGGGAGGATAGAATTAGGAAGCTGAAGGTGTTGATGATCTCCCGCGTGATCATCATTACCCTCCTTCTGAGCATCATCCTCTTCATCCAATTGAGAAAAGGGGTGGCCCTGTTCATCACCCCTAATAATCTCATCTACTACTTCATTGGCCTCACCTATCTCATCACCCTCACTTATGTCCCTTTTCTGAACAGGACGAAGAACGTTCAAAAATTCGCCTTCATCCAACACATCGTGGACGTCTTCCTGATCACCCTGTTGATTTACCTAACGGGAGGGATAGAGAGTTTCTTCGTTATCGCTTACATCTTCTCCATTATCAGCGGAAGCATCATTCTCTATAAAAAGGGGGCCTATTTCATTACCTCCATAAGCAGCATCGCCTATGGGGCTTTCTTGGATTTAGAGTATTATGGCTTAATCCATCCCATGTACAACAGCCTCTCCAGTGGGTATTACTACAGCGGTAGCTACGTACTTTACCGAATTTTCGTATACGTCCTGGCCTTCTTCGTCGTCGCCTTCTTGAGTAGCCACCTTGCGGAGGAACTCCGAAGAAAAAGGCATGAGTTGATCCAGAAGCAGGACGATTACGAAAAGCTGGAAGCTTTCAATCGGGATATCGTTCAATCCCTGGACAGCGGACTGTTGACCATTGACTCCCATGGAGAGATTACCTCCTTCAATAAGACGGCCCAGAAAATCTTGGGGTTGAACTCCAAGGAGATGGAACGAGGCCATATCCAGCGGCTCTTTCCCGATATCGATGAAGCATTGTTCAGTATGGCTGAAAATTCCCCAAAGGCAAACACATACGAACGATGTGAGACTACCTTTGTCGATAAGACCGGGAAAACCCTCTTCTTGGGTTTTTCCATCTCTCCCCTGAGGGATAATAACGACCAGGTGACCGGCAAGACCTTTATCTTTCAGGACATTACCAAATTTAAGGAAATGGAGGACCAAATCAAACGCTCCGATCGAATGGCGACCATCGGGGAGTTCGCGGCGGGCATCGCCCATGAAATCCGAAATCCCCTCACCTCATTGAGCGGATCTATCCAAGTCCTAAAAGAGGAGTTGGAACTGAAGGGGGCGAATCGCCATCTCATGGATATTATCCTGAGGGAATCGGAGAGGCTCAATAATCTGATCACGGATTTCCTCCTTTTTGCCCAACCCCCCAGGATTAATAAGGAAAAGTTGGATATTGGTCAGGTCATTGATGAAACACTTCAGTTATTTGAAAATTCTCCAGGCCATAATCGTGCCATTAAAATCGTCAAAGAGCTGAAAAGGGAGATTGTTCTCTTAGGCGAACCCCATCAATTAAAGCAATTGTTCTGGAATCTGTTTATCAATGCTGCCCAAATCATGCCAAATGGAGGGGAGTTACGGGTAAATCTCGAAACGGTCAACGCCGACCGGATCTCGAATCGATTGAAAGGGGCGAAAAAAGGGGAAACGATTCCCTTTGCAAAGATATCCATCTCAGATACCGGTGATGGCATTAAGCCAGGTGAAAAGGAGAAAATCTTCGAGCCCTTTTTCACGACGAAGGAGGGTGGAACCGGCTTGGGCCTGGCCATTGTCCATCGAATCGTGGAAAATCATGAGGGATTCATTTCCGTCAATAGTCAACGGAATAAGGGAACGACTTTTGATATTTTCCTGCCCACGGGAGGGGTTCTCAAATCTTAAGCGCGGGATATCGGCATGGAAAAAAACAAAATCTTGGTGGTCGACGATGAGCGAAGCATGAGGGAATTCCTCGGGATCATGCTCGCCAAAGAGGGTTATAGTGTGACTCAATGCCCGGATGGGGAGACGGTTTTGAGGCAGGTGGGGGAAGATATTTTCGACCTGGTCATCATGGATATCCGAATGCCCAAGATGGATGGAATCGCCGTTTTGGAGAGGATAAAGGAGATCGCACCGGAGACCATCGTCATCATGATAACGGCTTACGCCTCCACTGATACCGCAGTTCGAGCCATGAAGAAAGGTGCCTATGATTATATTACAAAGCCCTTCAAGATCGATGAGATTAAGCTCATTATCCGCAACGCCTTGGAAAAGAAGGCCCTGGAAAAGGAAAACATCCTGTTAAAACGTTTGGTCGAAACCAAATACAGTTTTGATAAGATCATCGGACAGGGCCCTAAGATGTTAGCCATTTACGAACTCATGGAGAAGGTATCATCAACCAAAACGAACATCCTCATTACCGGGGATAGCGGAACGGGAAAGGAATTGGTGGCCAAGGCTATCCATTTCAATAGTCCACGGAAGCAGAAGGCCTTCGTCACATTGAACTGCGGTGCCATTCCGGAAAATTTGCTGGAAAGCGAACTCTTTGGACACATGAAGGGGGCCTTTACTGGGGCGTTGTACAATAAGCGGGGCCTCTTCGAGGTGGCTGATGGCGGGTCTATCTTGC
>DAOVGJ010000031.1 GCA_030672465.1 Pseudomonadota bacterium
TACCTAGATGCGAATTCCACAGTGATATACCATGTGTTCCCGCCTAAAAAAAACCAGCTCTATGAATTACCCACTGTGTAATCTCCGGTCCCGTTCTCCCCCCGGATAAGCAGAATAGAGCTGGCGGTCAAACTTAGCTCAGTTTAGGCGGCAAGGCTATCCAGCAACCATCTCAATTTCTCAAAGGCATCCTTCCCGATGTTGATGAATTTCAATCCATACTTATACTCCCCCCAATCCTCGGGTCCCCTGATGTCCGCCCAAACGATTTCGGCTTGGGCCTTGATCGGCGTTAGCTTAAAACCATGGGAAAAGAAGACTTCGATCTTGAGCTTGGTTCCAATGGGGAACTTTTCCTGCATATAGACGAGCAGTCCTCCTTCGCTGGCATCGTGGGCAATCCCTCCCTGCTTCTTGCGCACTTTTACCTCGGAATATTTCATGGGGAGGTCAACGTTGAACCTGGGAAACCTCCTCTTCTCAATGGTGACAACCCCTGACTTTTGCCTTACATTTTCCTTGTTTTTTTCCTCATTCATGGAGATTCCCTAAGAGATCCCTTACTGGCGTTCCTTCAGTTTCTGTTCCACCCACTGGATCATCTCATCGAGACACATGTCTTCAAACATGCCTTCTCGGATATCTTCGAACATTTTTCCGTTCCCGTCAACCCAATCTTTCTCTTCCCCGGCTTTATTCTGGACTGTTATTTTCCCCATTTTCCTTCCCCCTCCCCCGGTATTTTCCCCCATCCCCAATCCCGAACGGATAAGGATGGGAATTGAGTCACTGAGATGGTCGGGTTGGACAGGCAAAAGCAAACCCCGTGAATGATTCATTGATCTCCCCTTAAGAAACGGTCCAGCTCCGATTTGAGCACCTTCCAACCCTTACCAGCCTTTATGGCCTTAATTCGGCCTTCCCTAATATATTTGAAATAAGTCGGTTTCGTAATACGAAGGTAAAAACACGATTCCGTGGTTGTCAGTACGTGATCTTCTATGCTATTTTTATTAATTTCGGGCATATTCATCACGATTAAGGGGGTGTATCGCTTTAATCTTGAATCTTGCATTTTTTATGCCAATGGAAGCGAGGGATTTCTGAATCATTTCCATTTAACGGTATGATATTATTAATCAAATATTAAGCCACATCCCTCAAAAGGGACGAGCCCTTCATTGAGTTTTTTTGCATATCACGGGGAAAGGCCTTTGACGGGGAAAAAGGATAGCGAATAAGATCCTACATGCTTATGTAAAGGCGAGAAAAAAGGATGGGCTGATGGCAAGGGGGTTCGATTTCCCTCAAATGATTTATCCCTTCTAGCACAAAACCCCATATGGGATCTATGGATGGAGCCATGAGGGATCAGCTCCTGCCACCCTCGCCTCATCCAATAAGACGTCATTCAGCATATGTCGAGCCTCGTCTATCTGAGCCTTATACTTTTCGTCTTCCTCCTGGAGGCGTTTGATCTTCCTCCGGTACCTTCTCCTCTTTCCATCGTTGCGGGCCTTTTCCAGGACTTTCCCTGCTTCTTCGATCTCCTTGGTAATCCTTTCGTGCTGTGAAGTGGCATCCTCCAGTTGAACCCACCACTTGGAGGCCCTGTCCCTCCACCAGGATTCCCTTCGCCCAAAACGATCCGTGGGCTCGCGTTGGATCCGTCGATTCGACCATTTCCCCTCATCGGAAGGTTTTCCGCCTTCCTCCTTGATGGTTTTTTTCTCCTCAACTCGATCCCAATATTTTTCCGGTACTTTTGCCGGATCATCAGTAAAATGGACCGTTCCCGATTCGTCCATCCATTTATATACCTGGGCATAGGAGAAGGAGACCGCCAAGAGGCAATAAAGTCCAAGGAGAATTTGGAGACATCTCGTATTCATACCGTTACCTGATCTCGATGGTCATTTGACTCATCCGCCTTAAATGATCTCATCGGTTGAATTTCGAAAAATAGATGGGATATAATTTATTTTCCAATACATCACTGTTTCACCTCCCATGTTGATGTATTGGATTGGATCAGCCAAAACCCTCCTTTGGCTGATCCTTTTTCTATTTTCACTTTACCCTTTCCATCGCCACTCGTCAAGGACGGGAGCTTCCTGAGTTTCAAGGGAACACCGTTGTCCATGAGCGTAGTTTGCTGGAGAAGTGGGGGACCCATCGAGGGTGATTTTTTTCATGATCGACTTATGCTATCCGCATGGAATGATGGAATAGTGGATATCAAAAGCGGAAAGAACAAAGTGATGGAATGATGGAGTAATGGAATAGTGGGAAAGAACAAAATTTTTGTTTTCATTGCTTTCAACCCATCGTCCCAGTATTCCAATATTCCAGCTGAGTTGAAGCCCCGAAGTTCTTTCATTTATCTCAACCCATCACTCCAGTACTCCATTATTCCAATATTCCAGCTGGTATTCCAGCTGGGGCGAGGCCCCTGAGCTCCTATATAATCAACAGGTTACGAAATAACTCCCTATAAAAGTCAAGAAACGCCTGTCCTTCGTCCCTTCCCAACGGGAGCATTTTGGCAAAAATCCCTTGAACGGGGTGAGAACCTCTGGAAAGAATATTTCACAGGCAGAAGTTGCCCTTTTCGTCCAGGGGGGAAGAGGGGAAACGTGGAATTTATCAGGAGAGCATGGCTGAGGTTAAGCATTACATACAAGAACGAGGGACGGAGGGATCGGTGAAATCGATAGTTATTAAGGTTATTGGGGCGGGGGGTTTTTTTACCTTTCTAACTTGACCTCACCGACCCCTCATCCCTCGTTCTTGACAAAAGCTAATTCATTGGGAGGGTACCTGAATATCTCACTTGCCTGTCCTCATGGCCTTTTCCTCTTAAACAAAATGAGGTTGCCCAAGAGTCAGATCCCGCTGTTGCGGCAGAGCCCTTGCCTTTCCCTTCCATCGGTGATGCTCCGATACAACCGTTTAGGCAGGGGACAATCGGAGAAACCCGTGCCACAACCTCCTGCTCCTTCTTTTCCCTTGGTGGGATCGTCTTCACCATCTTCTTGAAACCTTTGGTTGAATGAGAACGAGAGTCAAGGGTTAATTTAAGGCAATATAACAAAATCCATCCGAGGCATCTAAAGATCATTCCTGCTTCTCCATTACCGTTTTAATCTCTGGACTTTTCCATGCAGCATCTGGTGTATTCACATCGCACCATGACCTCATGCTTATCGTTCGTATGATGTTAGCTCTCTCGATTCCCTCTCTCGTGGAAAACCCTCCCCAGGGCTAACGAGGAAGTCACATTCCTGGAGGTCCCTTTTGCCTTCCTTCTATGGGTATTCAAATAAGGATCCCCCCTTTCCCTCATCCTTCCCTGGAGGTATTCACTCCTGTTTATTTCCTGGATCAATTTAATGCCTTTCCGAGTTCCCTTCTTCTTAACTCTTGGAAAATGGGAGGCGAAGAATAATACGGAAAAGATATCCCTCCCCTCGAGGTACCTTACCATCTCGTAGCTCTTCCCTGCACCCACGTGACCGCTCTCTAAGATGAGTTTAAAGAACATGATCTACTCTATGAAAATGGGTGAATTGACCTCTTATCTTTTAGCAATAACTATACCAAGACCTGTTTAACCAGGCGGTTACGAGAAGTCCGGACAAAAAGGAAGGGGAGATACGGCCTGAGTTTATTGCCCGACAAGGGATAAGTTCAGGCCGTATCCATGGGGGGAAGGAGATTAATAATCCACCTTGAACGTCCTGAAAAGGCATTTATGCATAACTTTTTTCACCAGGCTATGAAAACTTTTCATAAATTTCCATTCATTCATGATAGGGAACAGTGCTCGCAATTCCCATCCTGACAATAGTCGGCCCCAAGGAGGGAGAGATAATCGAAGGCCAAGGGGTCATCGGATAAATGATCTATGATCTCATCGAAGAGGTGGGGGCGCCCCCCTAATAAGGGAAATTCCAACCGCTCACCCCAGTCACTCGCTCGCCACTCCTCCCTCAGATAATGGGCAATGGGTTCAAACATTTCAGGAGACGTCCTACCGGTGCCCAATTCCCTCATAGCACACGCGATGCAACGAGCCGAGATGAGGGCACTAAATCCATGGATATTCATGATACTCTGGTGGAGGAGCACTATATCGGACTCCTTGGAGGCCGATCTCATTGAGGAGGCTATCCCGCCTACGTGGATCGATAGTTCCTTTAACGTCATGGCAAATCGGGTCTTCCCACCATCGGTATGGAGCCACAACCCTTCCTTCAATACGCACTTGCGTAATGTGGATTCGATCTCATCCAAGGAGGCCTTTCGAATCTCCCCTGCATGAAACAGCCCCTGGTTTCTCAACAATGAATTAATGGATCCACCCTCCTCATCCCAGACTATTTCCCAAGGTCGAAAGGGCCATTTATCGAAGAGGACCAGCGAAAGGAACCGAACGAGGGTATCTTCCTCGCTGACCAAGGATTTGGCATTGAACCCAAGATGATTAAAATTCCTCAGATCATGGGGGATTTTTTCCTCGTTATATCCCTTGATTATTGCTCTTGCGATGCTCGATGAGCTTTTTTGGCTGATTTTGGGGCATGCGAAATTTCTCAGGGGGGATTGCCCATCGAATTCGGATAGTGGAACCCGTGGGGAGGGACGAGAACCCGATCCGACCTTCTTATATACTGCCATCTTGGGAACCCCCCAGCCCGGCGGACTTTCCACAAAGGTTCCCGTGGATTGAATAGAGCTCCCCTGCTCCTGAGCGCACCACGAGAGGATACCAGCCAGGTATTGCCTTGCCGACTCACCGTCAACACCCTCATATTTCCTCTCCACGAAGGCCCACTCTTCGGGGAAAATTACCCTCAAAACTTCCTCGACATCGGTCTCGGTAAACGTATCCTTCGAAATCCTCGAGACCACTTCGTCTAGTAACGAATTGATGGCTTTTGAATTGGGAACCCTCCGTTCCGAGATCGTCTCATCGGCGGCCTTGGGTCGATTGCTTCCCCCCGAAGGTGCCACCTTTTTATGGGGTACTTTGTCAATTCGGGCCTCAATCACTGCATCATCCTCTCCCTTAAAGGCGATGGAAACACGCCTTACTCCAGTATTTCCCTCCCTAATCACCTTAAAGGGAGAAAATTGATCCGGATGAAGGAAACTGAAGGCAACGGGTGATTCCTCATAGACGATGAACTGGTCGCGGGAGTCGAAAAATTGGGCAACAACCTTCACCCCCCTAAAGGGATGGGCTGAAATGTTCCTCACCCTTCCGGTAACCTCTATTCTCCCTCCTTGAGAGGATGAAGTCACGGACTCCAGTTGGAGAAGGGGCGTTTTCCCGGCCTCGTATTCTAGCTCCAGCAAAGGCGCTTCCTCCTCCATTATGAGTTGCGCCATACCTCCCAAAGACCTAAACTCCTTTACAAGGGCTTCGGCCCTGACCAAGGAAAGACCCCTCTTGAGCAAAATGGGGGGGTTGCTGATCAGGTATTCGACCTTATCAGGAGGGATATGGTAGCGCTCTGAAATTCCCCCCAAGAAGTTTCTCGTGGCCTCCGCCGAATTGTTGGCGATACCGAGAAACAAGACTTTATAGGTATTTTGATCCCTTTCCGGAACCACGACATCCCTTATTTCACCCATTCTGCAGGTGCTCCTGCTCTCTCCGCCTCTTTGGGCAAGGTCTTTTCAAACAACTCCTTTGCTTTATCGATATCCTCCCTCCGGCGATTTAACTCTTCCTGGAGCGATTCGATCCGCTTTTGGTACTGCCTCTTTTTTGCACGGGAACGGGTGGCGTTGTATTCGGCAACGAGATCGTTGTATTCCAATCTAACCCGCTCATACTCCCTGTGGGCCCGGTCCAATTGGTCCTTAATCTCGTTTGCCCTTTTGGCCCAATAATCCTCTCCCCGTCCATACCGATCTCGTGGCTCCTCCATTACCTCTTTGGCCTCCCGAGTAGCTTCCGATGACGGCGCCCCCTCCTCGGGCAACTCCCTGCGATCTATGTGTTCCCTGTATTTCTCCGGCACTGAAGCTGCATTGTCGGTGAAGTGAACGACGCCCCGTTCATCCACCCACTTTACAACCTCGCCCGTTCTTCCTGCCGAAGCAAAAAGAAGGATTGCCACGATTAGCAAAACCCTCTTCATCTCTTTCCCCCTTGTTGAACAAGATTATTCAACGATGACCGCCGTCCCCTTGGCGTACACCAGAACCATCAAAACCTCCTCCTTAACTCCAAGGGATTCATAACGGATATCGATGCCCACGAGCCCGTTCGCCCCCATGGCAAGGGCATCATCGGTTAGTGTCCGAATGGCCCACTCCCTTCCCTTTATCAATTTATCCACCAGAGAAAGGGCCATTCCCCCGTTGAATTTACTGAGATCCAATGCCCCGGATATTTTGAACCCGACTACCTGTTCCGTCGTCACAAGCCCGAGGGACTTAGCCACCTTTCTACCACAAACTTCTTGCGTACTAACTGCCACGAATTCACTTCTCTTCTTTTGATTCTCGAAAAATTGGAGGACATCGGGATTTGCCCCTTTTGTGCAAGAGGGACAAGCATCCGGCAACGACTCCCCTCCCTCAAAGGTGAAGGAATTGTGGCAGAACTTACACTTAACCGTCCACTCCATTTCCCCCTCATCCCATAGTCAAGGACTTTCAGTATCCCGTGGTGTCGGTATCAGCTAATATCAGCTTCCCCCGAGGTAAAATGGTATGCCCGCTTTCGACTAAGAACCTATTGGTAGGGAAACTCCCTGCCGAGGGCTTAAAAAATCCCCTCTATGGGCCCAGCGATGAGTAAAACAAAGCAATAAACATGCCAATAACACCTTTGCCAGGGTAACGAAATGTGGGAGGGAATAGAAGGAATGGAAACCGATGACCTATTTCCGGAGGCCAGTGAGGAATCGTCCCCATGTCTCCTTGGAATTCCCATCCATTTCCGTCAAATAAACGCCAGCCCGAAACCGGTAAGGGGAGTCGGACGAACTGAGATCATACCAAATCACCTTCCCCCTGGCCGTTATCCTCTCCGATTCGGCCGGCAGATCAATCTCCAGTTTTAGCCTTTTCTCCTCCGTCATTGCCTCAGAGAATACATGGGAACCATCTATCAAGACCACGTTGGTCTCAAGGCAAATCCCCTCGAGTGAAACATTGGAGATCATCCCCCCCAACCTCCTTGAGGTTTCCCGTCTGCCAAGCACTTGATACAGGTTGAACCAAACGGGCAGAGGGGATTCCAGGCGTAAGAATTTCCTCTTCTCCACTCCTCTCCATGCTTTCATCCCTTCTCCTCACAGCCCCCAGAAAACGTTTCCATTTCCAACAGGGGGTTTCGTCGACACTTCGGATAAACCTTTGACCTTCTCCCTTAGAACCAACTTGTTATCTCGTCCTTTACCATTTGACCAGATTATAGAGATCTCATGAATCGCACTTGATGCCCATAGCCATCTCGGTGCCCTTTTTCCCGCAATTAGGTATGAAATTCGATCACGTCCCCATCATGCAGGACGTAATCCTTTTTTACCATCTGACCCTGGTACTTCTCAGATCCCCATATACGGGCAAACTTCATCTTCTTCGCGAAATCCTTGTGCACGGTATATCCCGCATCCTCAACGGTGCTCCCCTTTTTGAGAATAACGGGTTCAGTGAAGTCGGGTTTTTTCCCCGGAGGCTTCGTATATACCCGCATAATATCCAGGGCCCCAAAAATTCCCCTCTTCAATTCCTCCAGACCAATCCCCTTTTGGGCAGAGAGGGGAAAAACCGGAAAAGAGCGGCCATATCTTTCCTTAAGCATCTCATCCTTGTCCTTAATCCCCTCGCGATCCAGCTTATTTGCCGCAATCAGGGCCCTTTTTCGCTCAAAAACGCCCTCCTCCCCCCCATGAATTGTCTCGCCTTCGAATCCCATGGGTTTGATTCGCATCTCCTCCAATTTGGACAAAACTCCTTCCATTTGAGCCAATGGATCGCCATCCAAGCCCACCATTATGATGAGGGCATCGGCATTCCTCACCATAGGGGACAACCAGGCTTCGCCGATCTCGAGATCAATTGGAGGCGCGTCCACCAACTGAATTTGAATGTTTTCAAAGGGCATCATTCCCGGAATTGGTTTGCGCGTCGTAAACGGATAATCGGCCACTTCCGCATTCGCATTGGTAAGGGCTAAAACTAACTGGGACTTCCCCACATTGGGAAATCCCAAGAGCAGAACCTGGGCCGTCCCCTCCGGTTTCACGTAGAATAGGGATCCCCTCCTTTCCGCTCCTCCTTTCTTTTCCGACTCCGATTTTAGCTTTGAAAGCTTGCTCCTGAGCTGCCCTCGAAGTTTGTCCGTCCCCTTATGTTTGGGCATTATTGCCAACATCGATTCCAAGGCCTTGATTTTTTCCGGGATTGCCTTTGCCTCCCGATATCCTTTTTCCGCCTCAAAGTATTGTGGTGGCAAATTTGCCGGCATAACTCCTCCGGGGAAAACGCATCCTTTCTATTTCTTTTCGCCACTTCATTCTGTCAGGGGGATGTGTGTAGTC
>DAOVGJ010000229.1 GCA_030672465.1 Pseudomonadota bacterium
TAGAGTTTCCTGATAAAATATATAATGTTCAATAAAATTAAATAGATAATAACTAATTCCTATAAAAAATATGAAGGTTCATTTGAACTTCAATTGACAGGGATCATACAAAAATGGTTAATTTTTTTCATAAAATCAGGCGTCCCGCGCTATGGAGGGGGGGTTAGGGATGAGAATCCTTGAAGCAGCCAACCGCGCTCTCGGCACTTGGTTCATCGAGGACTTTCACGATACCGATAACAAAAAGGTCCGGATTCAGTACGGGTTGCTGGCCGGATGGATTTCCATCTTCGCCACACTCTCCCTGTTTATTCTAAAGATGGTCCTTGGATTGATGGCTGGATCGATATCAGTCGTTGCGGATGCCTTTCACATCCTCTCCCACCTTGCCAATTCCGTTATTCTGGTGGTTAGTTTCTGGGTGACATCCCGGCCTGCCACGGCAAAAACACCCTTCGGACACGGTCGGATGGAGCATGTAGCCCCCCTCATCATGTCGGTGTTCCTCTTTGTGTCCGGGATACAGATCGGCGAGAGATCGGTTCATCAGGTTCTCGATCCCCATGCCATCCACTATTGGTCCGCGTTACCGTGGATACTGCTTGCCACCATCCTCGTCAAGGAGTGGGTTGGGTAGTTCGTTCGCTACCTGGGAAAACGGGTTTCATCCCATGCCATTCTGGTCAATGCTTTCCACCATCGAATTGAGGCGGTGATCACCCTCACCGTGATAGGAGGTCTGGTGGCTGGTCACCATTTTCATCGTCCTGAGCTGGATGGTTACATCGGGATCCTCGTATCGGCATGGTTACTGTATCTGGGCTTTGACCATGGCCGGGAGGCGATAGTCCCCCTCCTGGGGAAGGCGCCCAGCAAGGATATGATACAGAGGATCCGGGAAACTGCGAGGTCGGTCGATGGGATCGAGGACGTTCACGAAATCATCATCCATGACTATGGATCGATGTACTTGATTTCCGCTCATGTTGAGATCCCCGAGAAATTCGGCTCAGCCACCATGCACGAGATAGCGGAGCGGTGCGAGGGCAAACTTCGAAAAACGTACGGAGGCGAGGTGGTATGCCATACCGACCCCCTCCTGGAAAAGACCCCAGAGGTGCAGGCCGTTGAGGCTCAATTTAAGAAGATCGTGGAGCAGTCCCCCCGCATTACCGCTTATCATGATTTTCGCGTGATAGCCGAATCCCCCAGGAGGATCATTATCGTGGCCGATATCGACGTGGCAGAAGAGGTCCCCGAGGCGGAATTTGAGGCGATTGCTTCAGATTTGGAGTCTCAAGTGAAAGCCACGATCCAGAACATAGCCTACTCACAGTTCTATGTCACTCCCAAATTCTCTTATTAGCTACGCTGTAGAAGCGGAAATCCATTCTTAACGGCAAGGGCAAGCCATCATTGGGACGCCTGGAAGTGGAGGGTCAATTCCAGGGACTTCTCTTCCCTTCGAATGCGAAGCCTTCCCGTATCCCCAGGTCTTTTCTGACTGAGAAGGTATAAGAGATCAAAAGACTCATGGAGAGCTTCCCCGTCCAATGAGACTAAGATATCCCCCGGTTGAATCCCGACCTTGGCCGCGAGAGATCCGTCCAAGACCTTGGTCACTTTCAGATTCCCCTTTACCTCCTCGAACATCAAGCCCAGGCGGACCTTTTTCCTCTTCAAATCCTCATAGGTAACCATCCAGAAGAAATCGGCCGGGGCCAGGGGAATCTCCGGGAGACTCACGTCCATGATACGGTCCTTCTTATCCTCCGGGATGGAGACCTCGGTGGGCAGCACGATGGAATAGGGGACTGGCAGTCGGCGAAAGGCCCTCCGTGGGATTCCGAACCCATATCGGACGTGGTTTCCTCCCGCCAAAACGACTATCTTTTTTTCGCGTCCCTCTTCAGTGGCCAGGTAATTCGCTACCGTTTCGGCCATTGTCTCATCCCAGAGCACGTACACCTGATAAAAAGTCTCGAAGGATTTGGTCGACGTGGTAGGGTGAGCTTTATAAAAGGCCTCTACCAGTCTCCGGTGGTGGGGGTCTGAGAAGTCCATATGGGGGAGCTTGTTTTGCCAATCCCTGGAGAGGCCATCTAGTCCTTGGTTTCTCACCTCTTTCACCAGCTCCGCGGATGCATTCAAGGCTAAAAGGGGAATATTCCTTTCCCGGATATAATCGAGAATGGCTTTGTAGTAACCATAATCCATCCCCCAGTTTGGATACCATCGGCTCTGCTTGAGAAAGTCCCTTTCACTTAGTTCACCCCTCGACCAACGGTCCGTGGCCTCTTGATAAGGCCTCTGGAACACCTCCATCCCCACTGCCACCTGGCCGGGGAAACGCTCAGCCAGTCCCCTGATAATTTCCATCTGGACCTGGTGGGCACGTACATTATCGTGTGTTTCGCCGACGTAAATGACTCGTGAACCGCCCATTATATCCAGTAATTGCGCCTTGGTCACTTTGATTCCGGTGGGAACGTGGAATATCTCGCCCTCCCTTGCCCCTTCCAAAGTCCCATAGGGATCTTCAAGGGGGAACCTCGGGATCGTGGCGCATCCGGAGAAGGCCATCAGAGCGATTACTCCCACCATCCATGACCTCATGAAAACCATAGAATCCCTGGACAATACGGATAAACTACCTTTTTTCTGATTGGATGATAACACTTCACCCCCAGTCATGTCCATGCGATTTAATAATAGATTCAGCTGTTTAAACAGCGGCCGAATTTCTGTAGTTTCATAACTTTGGGGACTCCCTTGTCCCTGAGCGTAATCCCATTCTTCAAACCGCAGCACTGCAACACTGCATAACTGCAGTACCCAAACTCGGCTGGAAGGGGCAAGTATTCCCCGCCGTTCGGCTGAGCTCACGACGAAGCCTGCGAACCCCGAAAGGGTCACTTCTGAGGTATTGAAGCGAAGGGACAAGGGAGTCCCTGCTGAAACATATAATTTCAATAAAATTAAAGACTTACAAGAATATTCCCTTTTAAATTCAGGTAACTTCCGAGATAAGTTGCATTGAATGAAGGGCTGGATTATGTTAAGGGTGCTCTTCAGGTTAATATGCGTTTA
>DAOVGJ010000106.1 GCA_030672465.1 Pseudomonadota bacterium
GGGATTGCCTTTGCCTCCCGATATCCTTTTTCCGCCTCAAAGTATTGTGGTGGCAAATTTGCCGGCATAACTCCTCCGGGGAAAACGCATCCTTTCTATTTCTTTTCGCCACTTCATTCTGTCAGGGGGATGTGTGTAGTCTGGGAACCCATAATCTAACTTGGGTCCCCATAGAGCCCTTACCATCTTAAATATCATAAAAGGAGGGTGATGTTAAGATGAAAAAGATGGGGAGAGCATTGATGATGAAGGAACCGTGAATTGATGAGGAGATTTGTTCTGAAGATCAACGTAAAGGCTGGTCTCTCAAGCGAAAACAGAGCCCGACGCGCAAGGGCTATTCCTCAATTTGTTTCACACCGCCCTCTCCGTGATCCTCCTCGGGCGGTTCAACGAAGTAAACCTTTCCCGCCGCCACTTCCCTGAGGCCAGTTACAATGGCCCGGTTGGTCGATTCAACTAAAGGCTTCGCCCCTCGTATGAGCATCTTTGCGCGCCTTGCGGCCAACATCACCAGCTCGAAACGGGTGTCCACCTTCTTTAAACAATCCTCTACGGTAATCCTCGCCATGTATCTCCTCCAGCGCTAAAGCTTACTGAGCCCAATCCGTTTCAAAACCCTCTCCCGCCGGCATCGTTCGGCGATGATGATGGATTTCAGCTGTTCTGCGGCTTCCTCGACCCTATCGTTGACAATAATATAATTATACCATCTCGCCTGTTTCATTTCATCCCTCGCCTTAGCCACCCGAAACTGAATCATCTCCCGCTCATCAACCCCCCTGGCCTTCAACCGCTGCTTCAATGCCTCCAAAGATGGAGGCAAAATGAAGATAAAAACTCCTCCATTGAAGTGCTCCTTTATCTGCCTCGCCCCCTGGCTGTCAATATCCAATATTAGGTCAACCCCTTGGGATCGACTCTCCCGTATGGAATCCAGAGTGGTACCATATCGATTGCCTAAAACCTCTGCCCATTCCGCAAAAACCCCCTTCTCTACCATCTGCTGAAATTGTTGTGGGGAGATGAAATGATAATCCTCTCCCTCCCTTTCGCCAGGCCTTGGAGGCCTCGTTGTATAAGAAATAGAAAAGCTTACGTCGGGGAAATAATCCATTACACCCCTCAGGAGAGTCGTCTTTCCAGTCCCCGAGGGAGCCGAAACAATATAGAGCAATCCTTCATTCCTCATCTCCAAGCCCTTCCTAAATCACTCTTCCTTTTCATCGGAGATGAACCGCTGCGTCACCGTATCCGCCTGAACAGCCGAAAGGATAACGTGATTACTATCGGTGATGATGATGGAACGGGTTCTCCTCCCCTGGGTTGCATCTACGAGCATCCCAACCTCCCGTGCCCCCTCTTTTAGCCTTTTCATGGGAGCTGAACTTGGGGTGACGATGGCAACCACCCTTGAAGCCACCACTACGTTCCCAAAACCGATGTTTAATAGTTTAGGGATCATATACAACCTCCATGGTGAAAAGTCATCTCCCTGTTACTCGATATTCTGAATCTGCTCCCTTATCCTCTCCAGCTCCGCTTTGATCTCTACCACTTTCTGAGAGATGACGACATCATTGGCTTTGGCGCTAATGGTATTCACCTCCCTGTGGATCTCTTGGAGCAAAAAATCCATCTTTCGGCCTAAGGGTTCATCCAACTCCAACATTTGACCGAATTGCCTCAGATGGCTCTCGACCCGAACCACTTCCTCGGTGATGTCGCTCCGTTCCGCCAAATACGCCACCTCTTGATGAAGCCTCCAGCGGTCGATTTCCAACCCCTCTGTCATCTCGGAAAGTCGCTCCAAGAGCCTCTTGCGATAACCCTCCAATATCGATGGAGATCGCCTCTTTACCTCCTCCATGTGGCGAGCGATC
The DNA here is from genome assembly GCA_030672465.1 of Pseudomonadota bacterium. Classification (GTDB taxonomy): domain Bacteria; phylum Desulfobacterota; class BSN033; order WVXP01. The sequence goes on from DAOVGJ010000106.1 coordinate 1,884, forward strand.
CGTTTCAACCTCCCTTCCAGATCGAGGGCCAAGTTCCTTCCCTCACTTTCCCTCATTGCCTCAAGTGCCTCCAGACAGCTCAGCACAACCCCCGATATTTCCTCCCAAAGGGGGTCGATATCCCCCTCTACCTCCTTCACCGTGATGACATCCTTTGCCCGCAAGACCATATCGAGGGTGACCTCCCCCCTCAGATTGAGCTTCGACTTTAATGTTTCAAGGGCATGGACGTACATTTGAGCTGCCTCGATGTTGGGCTCAAGCTTGTATTGATCCCTCCCCCCGGAATCCATTTCGATGGAGATATCGAACCGTCCCCTGGAAAAATGGGCTTTCACCATCTCCTTAATCCGAGTCTCAAAGGGGGATAATTTCTTGGGTAACTTCAAGCTGATATCGAGATATCGGTGGTTATTTGATCTCGCCTCCGCAGTAACCCTTCCCAGGGAAACAACCCTCTGTCCTATCCCATAACCAGTCATACTCCTGACCATGTTACGCCCCTTTCCCCTTCAACTGCATTAAGTAGCTCCTCCTGAGTCCATTCATCAGTTCGATAACCTCCCCTTTACGATAGTCTGGGTATGTCCACTCAAGAGGTCTAAAGGAACGGTCTCGAAAAATGAGCGCCAGGTCTGCATAAATACCATCCCGAAGATAGGGGCGATGGGCACAGTCCTTGGTAGTGGCTAAGACCAAGTTCCCCGCTGAGAGAACCCCCGGGTCTATATTCACCTTCCTGCTTCCATCGCGGGAATATCTCTCCTCAACACCGTCCGTCCTCTTCTTGATGTCCGCGAGGGCCTCCCTTGGAACAAGTTCCTTAAATGCAACAAATCTCCTGAAGAGGGGGGACCCCATCTCCTCATCGTAATACCTCGTGAAATCGAAGGGAAGCAGATCGCTGAGAAGATCAACTTCTCCATAGATAGACTTCAGATCCTCTACGGCCTTCATCATGAGCCCATCCTCGGGTGAAATCAAACTCATCATCAGCTTGGCCGGCTTCGGGACCTTTGGCGTCCCCATAACCCTCACCGCAAATGGCGCATATTTATATCCGCTTTAAGCCTTCGGGATCTTCTCTAGATAGATGAAGAACTCCCTATTCCCCTTTGGTCCCAGCAGGGAAGACTCCATCGTCCCCCTAACCTTTAAACCAATTGACTCCGAAAAACGGGAGATCCGATCCAGAACCTGCTGATGTTTCCGCTTATCCCTCACCACCCCACCTTTTCCAACCTCCCCTTTTCCCACCTCGAACTGCGGCTTTAATAATGCCACGATCTCCCCCCCCTCCCGCACCATGGGAAGTACATTGGGGAAAAATTTCTCTACCGATATGAAGGAGGTATCGATAACCACCAAATCCACCTTCTGGCCTATCTCCTGGGGCTTTAAATAGCGGATATTCCTCCTCTCTAGGTTCACTACTCGTGGATCGTGCCTCAATCTCCAGGCCAGCTGCCCATAGCCCACATCGACGGCGTATACCCTTTTCGCTCCTTTTTGGAGCAAACAATCGGTAAATCCACCTGTGGACGCCCCTATATCCATG
>DAOVGJ010000238.1 GCA_030672465.1 Pseudomonadota bacterium
TTGACTTATTGATTTATTCGATCATAATTACAGAGAGGTTATCTTCGATCGCTATTCGAAAGCACTATCGGCCGATATGCTGAGCGGCAGGGCCACCAAATAAAAATCGGTTATCAGGGAATAAGATGGCGAGGGAAAACATAAAGGTCTTGATTATCGATGCCGATAAAGCCTCTGCCGGAAAGATAGCTGAAATCTTAACCCCCAAGGGTTTTAGCACCATTCTCTCCTATAGCGGAAATGATGGCATCCACAAGGCCTCCTACACGTCCCCTGATATCGTCCTCCTCAGCTACCAACTTCCCGATCTGGAGAGCAAAGAGGTATTAAATCGCCTCAAGGGATTCGACCGGACAATTCCCATCATCATCGCCATGGCCGTCGGCGGGGAGAAGGCAACCGTCGATCTCCTCAAAGCAGGGGCATCCGATTTCCTCGTCAAACCCGTCAAATCCAGAGATCTCCTGCAGGCCGTAAAAAGGGTCCAAGCGAAACGCCTGGCAGACATGGAAATTCAGTCCCAAAAGTTCCTCTCCCTGGGAAAACTCTTTCCCTTTTTGGCGCACGAAATTCGAAATCCACTGCACGCCATCGGAGGGGCATTGACCGTTCTCCAGAGAAGGTGCAATTTGAAGGACGATACCATTGCCCAATCCATTGAGATCATCCGAGAAGAAGTCCAACGGTTGAATCAATTTATGCAAGAGTGCCTGGACTTCTCGCGGCCACCTGCGAGAAGGAGGTTTGCCCAAACCGACCTGAACGAAGTCATCAGGTCATCATTGAATACCTTAGCACCGGTTATCGAAGCCCACCCCGAAAAGATCGAGGTCATTACCCGCCTTGATGATGACCTTCCCAAAATTAAGGCGAATTTTAACGAGATCAAGCAGGTCTGTCACAATATCCTGAAAAACGCCATCGAGGCAATGAAAAAGAGGGGCAAACTGGAAATTCACACTTCTTCCGCCCCCCATGAGAAGCCCAGATATGCGGTGATTAATATCATCGACACGGGAACAGGCATCGATGAGGAAAACCTCCCTTACCTATTCGACCCCTTCTTCTCGACCAAATCAAGGGGAGCTGGTTTGGGATTGGCCTTATGTAAGAAGATCGTCGTTGAAAACCATCGGGGACAGATAGATATAGAGAGCAAGAAGAATATCGGCACCACGGTTACCATTACCTTGCCCTTTTCCCCTTAACCCTTTCGCTTGTGGGGCTCTGTGGGAAAAGGGGGGGCTTGTCCCATCAGTCTTTTTTTGATGACGGGATCGCCGAGATGACCTATTGAAGGGCTTTAAAAAAATGAAGGGAAATTCCATATTGGTTGTGGATGACGAACCTAATTCCCTCTTCGCCTTATCTCGGATCTTGGAGGATGAGGGATTTCGGGTCATTACAGCCGAAAATGGAAAAAGTGCCCTGGGGAAATTGAAAAAGGAGATGGTTAACGTCATTGTCACCGATGAGCGAATGCCCGATTTGGGCGGAATGGAACTCCTCAAAGAGGTGAAACGAAGATACGAATCCATCCCCGTAATCCTCCTCACGGCCTTCGGCTCCGTCGATATGGCCGTGGAAGCCCTCAAGGAGGGGGCTTTCTATTTCTTCGAAAAGCCCGTGACCAATAATATGGAACGGTTCATAACCATCATCAACCAGGCCATGCGGACCCAATCCCTTGAGGCCCAAGTTTACCATCTCCGGAAGGAGGTCAGCGAGAAATATAGCTTCTCCAATATCGTGGGCAAGAGCCGTCAGATGCTCGATATATTTGAAATAATCGATCGGGTCGCCACCCTCGATAAGACGGTCCTCATCCAGGGGGAAAGCGGAACGGGGAAGGAGCTCATCGCAAAGGCCATCCACAGCAGGAGTGTGCGCGGTAATAGACCTATGGTGACCGTGGGCTGCGGTACCCTCACGGATAGCCTGCTCACCAGCGAGCTTTTCGGCCACAGTAGAGGCGCCTTCACCGGCGCAGTAAAGGATCAATTGGGGAGGTTCGAGCTGGCTCAAGGGGGTACCCTCTTCCTGGATGAAATTGCGGAAATACCCGTCAACCTCCAAAAGAGGCTGCTTCGGATCCTTCAGGAAAAGGAATTTCAGCGGGTTGGCAGCAGCCGAACCATCAGGGCCGATGTAAGGATCATTGCCGCAACCAATAAGGACCTCTATGAGGAGGTGCGAAACAAACGGTTTCGCCAAGATCTGTACTACCGACTATCCGTCGTGCCCATTAACATCCCCCCTTTACGGGAGAGGAAAGAGGACATCCCCCTCTTGATCAAGCATTTCCTCGATAAATACCATGAAGGGAAGAGGCCGGCACGGATTCTTCCCGACGTGGTGGAGAAGATGAAACGGTATCCCTGGCCTGGAAACGTCCGGGAATTGGAAAATGTAGTACAACAGATGATCTTGTTTTGCCAAAATGAAACCATCACGAGCAAAGATCTCCTCCCTCAGATCCTTGCGCCGGACTTCTCCGAAGACCCGGTTGAGGGGGAAAGGATGTCCCTCGTTGACATCGTGTCCGATATTGAAAAGAGGTATATACTCAAGAAATTGCATCAAACCAATTGGCACCTCCATAACACGGCAAAAGAGTTGGGAATTACGCGGAAGATGCTCGGCATAAGAATGGCCAAATACGGCATCAAACGCCCCCGGAAAGGGGGAGATACATGAGTCAAAATGGTGTTGCGGTGCTGCAGTCGGAAAGGCGAAAGAGGCGAAAAGGAACAATTGAGAATGAAGAGTTAAGAATGAAGAACTGGAGACTACCGAAAAGGGAGCTCCGAGCGGAACTTTGCCTGACTGGAACACTGCAACATCGCATAACGGAAACACTTTTTGTAGACGGCAGCAGCGCAGAATTTTAGCATTGTTTTTTCAACTGCAAGACTGCATGACCGCAACACTAGGTTTTCCTGAGCCTTAACCTAAACCTTAACCTGTGCGGTAAACCGCACAATTGCAGCACCAACATATTGGCACTTAAATTGCTTAATTTTTATAAGATTACAGGAGCGGGGGAGTTGAGTGGAGGGAAATATGGTCAGGGATCGCATCCTTCTGGTAGATGAAGACCCGAATGTGTTGACCAGCTTCAAAACCATGCTGGAAGAGAGGGGCTTCGAGGTAGAAACAGCTCAAGATCGAGGTCAGGCCTTAAGCCACCTCTCCCGGAAATCCTTTTCGGTTCTGATCACGGAATACCTGCTCGAGCACGCCGATACCCGCGATATTATCCACCGGGTCAAGACTACTTCTCCGGAGATGTTTGTCATCGTGGTTACGGGGGCGGCCATCGACGAGATTCTCCACGAAGAACTGGTCGACCTCGGCATCAGCGACCTCTTCATCAAACCCTTCCCCATCGAAGGCCTGGTCATCGCTGTTAAAAAGGCACTGCGAACGAGGCACCTGGCCATGGGAGCTAAGCGGCTCAGGAAACAACTGAATTTGGCAAGGATCCGTTTTCGGGAAACCTCGGAGGGGTATCTCTTAGACCCCCTGACCGGCTCGCCTGAGTGCCAGATTTACAATGATCGATATCTGAGAGACCGGCTCAACCGCGAACTAAAAAGAGCCCGCCGACATAACCGATATCTATCCCTGATGCTCTTAAGCCTGACCTCACCGGAAAAGGTCAAGGGACTGGGACCGAGGAAAACCGATCGATATTTGATCGAGATGGCCAAGGTAGTGAGGGAAAACATCCGCGCGGAGGATACAGTCGGCCGACACCGCCAGGGGTTTGCCCTCATCTTGTCGGAGACCGAAAGCGACGGAACCACGTGTGTGATTCGGCGTCTTAAGGGCCTCATCCAGGGCCATCCTCCTTTCCTGTCCGACCCTCAGTTCAAGAAGCTCAACCGCCGATTAAACTTCACATCCTACAGTTACCCTGAACAGCTCGAAATCCCAATCCTCGACGGAGGGTGAGGTTAAGGTTAAGGTTAAGGGAAAAAGAGTGTTGTGGCACCCACAGCTGGCCTCCAACCTCCACCCCTCCTTCCTCAACCTCAATCCGCTAACCTCCCAATCTTAATCCTAAATTCTTAATTCTTAATTCTTAACTCTCAACTCCTACCACATCCCTCAACCTTAACCTTTCAACCTTAACCTCTTACCAATTAATTCTTAACTCTTAACTGATACCTTCCCCCCTCAGCCTCAACCTAGCCTTAAAGCCTTCGGCTTTGTCCCTTTCGGGACGTTTTTTTACCTTTTGGCACATTTCGGTATCTTATTGAAATCATTATCAAGATGATGAAATTTCCCCAAAAATCGCAAGCCTTTTGTCCCTTTTGGAACATTTCATCCCACTATCTCATTCCCCGCCCTTAATCCATAGAAATGGAGATCTCTTGTAATTCCAACTAATTACGGATGTGATTTTTCAATTTCATCAACTGGTATAAATATTGCTCCAGTACACAGTGGGGCGGGGGACCAACGAGATGAAATGCGACCATATTCCCATATTACTCTTGGAAGGCAGGAGAAACATCCTCTGGTCCTCAAAGACGTTTCTCGAGGAAAGGGGATACGACGTCCATACGGCCCGGAGCCAGAAGGAGGCTCTCGATCAGATCGGCCGTCAGCATTTTTCCGCCCTCATCACCGAATACATCGTTGAGGGGGCCACCACCCTCAAGATCGTTAGACAGGTAAAGAACGCCAACCCCGAATCGTATGTACTGTTGCTCACCAATGTCGACCTGGACCGAAAAGCCCATAAGGAGGTCATAGCAGCGGGGGTGGACGACTATTTCGTCAAGCCCTTTCCCCTGGAAAAAATCCCCGTGTATCTGGAAAAGGGAATGAGTGAATGAATATAATAAGAAACCGGAAAACCGCAGAACTGCAAAACTGGGTTTTCCTGAGCCTTAACCTAAACCTTAACCTGTGCGGCGAACCGCAGCACCGTAGCACTAACTCATTGGAGTATTTGATGCCTTTAGCTTCTAACCTTCAACCTCAGGCCCATGGCTTTACCCTTAGCCTTAACCTAAACCTTAACCTGTGCGGCGAACCGCACAACCGGAGCACTGCAGCACTTCTTTTTGGAGTGTAGATAATGGATACCTGGCCCGGAGAGGCAAATATATCCTTTATTCAGCGCGTCAATGGGGCATTACAGTTAATCCCCGATTTCCCGGAAATCTGTAAAACCATTCTCGATGCGGTGATCGAGGAGATGGACGCCGACAACTGCTCCCTGATGTTAAAGGATCCCGCTTCAAACCTCCTGGTACTGCGGGCGGCGAGGGGAAGGGAAGATCCAAGGAGCAATTACTACTCCCCGGAATTCTCACCTGGAAAGCGCTTTGAGGTCGGAGAGGGTATCGCCGGTTGGGTTATTGAGCGGGGTGAACCCCTGATGCTCGATGATGTTTCCCGCGAGCCCCGGTTTGTAGATATCGAGGAATCGAGGGGCCAGGTGAAATCCCTCCTCTGCGTCCCCATCAGGGAAGATGGCGAGACCGTTGGGGTCTTCAATCTCAGCCACTCCAAAGAGGCTGCATTCAGCGAATACGATAAACGGACCCTCTCCTACGTCTCCGCCCAGGTTGGAGCCGTTCTTTCGAGTACTCGATATGCTGCCGAATTTCGGGAAATACAAAAATTCAAGGAAGGAAAGAGAACGAAAAAAACCAGTGCCGCGGTCAACCCCAATCCGCTGGGTGAAACGCCTCCAGATCGCGGTGAAATCACACCGGGGAGGCGATTGCCGAAAAAAAGACAATATCCGCCAGAACCTCCTCAGGGGGCAAAAGCCTCCGAGGCAACGGAGTCCTTTATATTCTTCGGGGAGAAGATGGACCGAATCAGGGAAGTTATCGATCAAGTGGCCAATACCGATGTCACCGTCCTCATTCAGGGGGAGAGCGGCGTCGGAAAGGAAATCGTTGCCCGTGCCCTACACCTCAATTCTCCTCGGAGGGATAAACCCTTCATCAAGGTTAACTGCGCTGCCCTTCCCGAACAACTCCTTGAAAGCGAGCTCTTTGGATATGAGAAAGGAGCCTTCACCGGTGCCTATCGGCAGAAACCCGGAAAATTTGAGCTGGCTCACAACGGCTCCATCTTTTTGGACGAGATCGGGGAC
>DAOVGJ010000074.1 GCA_030672465.1 Pseudomonadota bacterium
ACACGAGAGTCAATGTCAAAGTTCAAAGTTGGGAATGCCTGGAAAACCGGAAAAACCAACTCTGAGCGAAAGGGAATTCGGGCAACAGACCGCGAAGCACGAAAGCGAAGGTACAATGGTGTTCGCTTATGAAAGATGTCCCCACCATAGAAAGCCGGTTCAAAAACGCAATCGATGGGATGAAATGGAGAGATGGGAAGGGAGTATTCTATGTTTCCGGCTTGGAAAATCGAACCTCTGGGCCTACTGGTGGCGCACGTTAGGAGGAAGTATGAACATCGAATTGTAAGGAGACTGACGGAAAGACCATTGGGATAAGTGAGATCTGGGGGCAATGCGGGAAATGTTAACTCTTCAACCTGTTCAGGAATTTTTCCGGCATGCTACCGGGATTTCCTCTCTTATTGAGGCAGAGGTGTTGGGTCTCCCCATGCACAACAACCTCTTGGGTCTCCTTTTTCAGAATCCGATAGCCAAAGGTCACCATCCGTGTTTTCAAATCCTTCAGATGTGTCCGAACAACGATTATCTCATCGTATTTGACCGACCCCTTATATCTACAGCGAAGGTCAACCACCACCAGCCTGTATCCCATTTCCTCGAGCTCCCTGTAACTGAACCCCTTTGCCCGACAGTACGCAGACCGTCCCACCTCGAACCAGACAACATAACTGCCATAATAGGCCACCCCCATCTGATCCGTTTCGGCGTACCGCACCCGAACATCAACATCCACATAATCCTTATGATCGGTCTCCTTATCCACCGCCATATTCTCGCCACGAGCCACTATCTCTCACGACCCTGGAGAAGAAGATCCGTCCATCATTGCGGACATGCTACCCCGGGTCGGAATCCAAGATATTCCCGAGCCTGATCATTATTGATCGAACTGGTAGACCGTCTCCCCCTTTCTTACCAACCCGAGTTCCCTTCGGGCCAGTTCCTCGATATATTTCTTATTAGTCCTCAAATTGTCGATCTCGGCTCTCAGACTCTCATTCTCTCGCTGCAGATCCATATTAAACCTTTCGATCTCCTTGAGCTCCTTTCTCAGACGGTAGACCTGCAAGAGCCCCTTATCCCCGAAAAAGGTAAAAAAGATCATCACTGATACGAGCACGAGTATCGGGATGAGGATTCTCCTGTTATACCCTTTTAAAAGACCCACTGCCTTTTGCCTCTACTTCAACCTGAATTTGACGGTAATGGTCCCCCATTGTTTAACCGTTGACCCGCCTTCGTCCAATGGATTGAATCGCCACTGCTTCATATAGTTTATGGCGATACGTTCCAATTCCGCATCTCCCCTGAGGAGGGGAAACACACTCCCCACCGATCCATCGGGGAGCACCCAAAACTTCAGTTCAACCTCCCCTTCCCTGTCGATCTTCACCTCCGGAATTTCCGGTTTATAAAGGATTTCCCTTTTGCCAGCTGGACCCTTAATCCCAATGGTATCCTTCTTTACACCTTGGGCACGTGACTTCTTGGATTGGGCTGGAGCCATTATCCGAGCGATGATGCGCTGGGTGCCCTTATCCTCGAGGATTCGTCCCTTGGGATTCTCCATCTCCCCCACACTTACGGACAGCAACCTCCCCCGATAATCGCCCAAAGGTCTTGAGGACTCCCGGAATAATCCCTCCAAATCCTTAAAAAAAGGGGAACTTCTCAATAATCTCACCCTCTCCTCGGGGGTTATCTCTTCCTTCCGCTGGGGAACGAGAAAAGAGGGGGTCGGAACATCGATGCTCTCCCCCAAGCTCAGCTCCCTCAGCTTGCTCATGAGGAAATCCTCACGTCTCTTCCGATCATCGACGAGGAATTTCTTAATCAACTTCTCCTTCTGTCCTTCCCCTTCTTCCACCCTTCTGAGGAAGGGCTCTAAATAGAGTTGCTTCGGCTCCACTAACTCGATGGGAAAAATCCTCAACTTTGTCACCGCGAAATAGTTGGGCACGAACAACAACAAGCTAAGGTGAATGAGGAGGGATACCAGAACAAAAAGGAACAATTTCATGAAAGCAATTCCCGAGAGCTATTTCTTCCTCTCTTTTGGCCTCGTGGCGATGGCTAGCTTATTGAAACCAGATGTCTTGGCCACATCCATAACCTCCACCACTTTCCCGTGGGGTACCCTTTCATCCGCCTGAATGATGACCATGCCTTCTCGACTCTCCCTGGCGGCCTTTTTGAGATACTTTCTCAACTCTTCAATACTTACGAGCTTCTGTTCCACAAAGATCTTATCGTCCTTGGTCATCACCACCCTGACCTCTTTCTTTTCCCTGGAGATATCCGTCGATGAGGATTTGGGAAGTTTTACCTTGATCCCTGGGGCTACGATGAAGGTGGTGGAGAGCATGAAAAAGATGAGCAACAAGAAGACGACATCCACAAGAGGTGTCAGGTCAAATCTCGAATCCTCCCTTTTCACCGGCTTAAATTGCATAATCCCTCCCCTTTTCCCAATCAGCCCGATTGTGGATTCCTATTGCTACCTCTGCTTGAGCAGATCCACCATCCGTATCGAGTGTTCTTCCATCTCCACGATTAAGGCATCCGCCTTATTGGCAAGAAATCGGTAGAGTACAAAAGTCGGAATGGCGACCACCAGCCCCGCCGCCGTCGTGATCAAGGCCTCTGAGATTCCGCCTGCAAGGCTGCTGGGGTTTCCAACCCCTTGAATTGATATGACGTTAAAGGCCTTGATCATCCCAACAACCGTCCCCAATAACCCCAAAAGGGGGGCAATGGCTGCGATGGTCCCAACCACATTGATATACCTTTCGAGGGTCGCCGCCTCCCTCCTTCCGATCTCCTCGATGCTCTCCTTGACGATCTCCCTCCGTTTACCGAAATTGCGGATCCCGGCCAGAATGATATTGGACATTGACGAGCTGTCCTTTCGACACCGGGTGATGGCTTCCGGGATCTTCTCGCGACGAATGAGGTCCTCGATCTCGATCAGGAAATCCCGGGGGATAACCCTTGAACTCCTTAAACTCCAGAGCCTCTCCAAAAAAATGGCCAGCGCTATGATAGAGCATAAGGCAATGGGAATCATCAAAACTCCGCCCTTCACGACAAAATCGTACATAACCCCCTCCTATCTCTTGGATATCTCCCTCTCCACCCGTTTCAACATCTTGCGGGCAATCCCCTTCGTCTCCCCCGATCGGGCGGTATGAACGAGCTTTCGGTAAATTTGCCGAGCTTCGGACCACCGCTCCTGATCCACATAAATCTGGCCCACCTTCAAAAGGGCCTCCTCCACATACTCATCTTGGTCGTGGTAGAGGTAGAGTACCTTCATGAGCTCCAGCTTTGCCGACTCCTTATCACCCAACGCCAGATAGGAATCGCCAATTTTCAGTTGGGCAAGGGCAGCCGCAGC
>DAOVGJ010000037.1 GCA_030672465.1 Pseudomonadota bacterium
CGCCCGATGGACCAACAAGATCTATTCCTCCTTCTCCAAGAAGGAGGACAAGGGGATTGAGACCGAAGAGCTCGTCACCTTCAAGACGGAGTTCAATCACGGAATGGAGTTGATGGTGCTGAAAAAGGGGGAGTTGAAGGCCCCGCTCCTCTATATCTTTCTCGATTGGATCTGCTGTCTCTTCACCCTCTATTTCTGCTTTCGGGCTGTCCACTACTCTATCCACCTCGAAGTCCTCGTTGTGGGATTCGCGGTGGGGCTCTTCGCATCGATTCTATCGCTGGTTCCGGGTGGGCTTGGGGTCATGGAGGGATCCATGGCAGCTGTCTACTATGGTCTCATGGTTCCCCTGGAGGAGGCCATCGTTGCCGTCATTCTGTATCGCCTCATCTATTACGTATTTCCATTCCTGACGAGCCTCTTGCTCTATCGATCTCTCTTTAAGGAGGCCAGGATTTCCATGGAACCTTCGGTTCGTGGGAAAAGGGTTGAGCGAAAACAACCGAAATAACAAGACCTCTTCGTAACTGAGGTTTTCTCGGTTTCCCATTATGACTTGTAATCATTCAATTGGTGGTTATCTTTATTAGGGAGAACGAGCGTCGATGAGGTTAAAATGGCAAAATATCCAAAAGAGAGGCGTTATGGTGCCGCGCTTCTCATTGGGTTAAGTTTTTTCATTTTCTTGAACTGGACATTCCCATTTCAACCTTCCGCCAAGCAAGCCTTGGATGTCACATCGTTGGAAGAAGCCTTTATTGATGTGGCCAGTAAAGTGAAACCTTCGGTGGTGAGCATCTTCAGCGAAAGGACCGTGAGCTTTTCTCCATGGGAGGGATTAGGGGAGGACTTCTTCAGGGGATCCCCCTTCGAGGAATTCTTCAGGGGATTTGGATGGCCCAGAAGGGAGTATCAACAAAAGCAGAGGGGGTACTCCTTTTGATCAACCGCAAAGGGGGTAATATCTTCGTAATCCTCCAGGAGGGATGAAAACGCTCAGCCGGCTTCCCGGCCATACACCTCCCGCACATTACGCCCAGGGACAACGGTTTACTCCAGAAACTCAGTAAACTCCAATGAATATGTCTGTCGAGGTATATTTCGACGAGGCCGGACCCGAAGCATAAACTCGATATACAGAGGATTTCCAACGCTTAGAAAGATTGAGGGAGCTGAACAATGAAGATCACCTTACAAAGAGGCAGGCTCGAAACCTTCACATCGGAGTCCGCGGTGGCCTTTCATTTCGAAGGTGATGAAAAGTTACAGCGGGACACAGCGGCGATGGACAGGGCTTCTGGAGGCCTCATATCCGAGATCATCCAAAGCGGGGACTTTAAAGGGGAACTGTATCAACCCTCCCTGATCTATACCAAGGAAACCATTCCCGCCAAACGCATTCTCTTGATGGGACTTGGGAAAAGGAGTGATTTCAATGTGGATAAATGGAGGGGCGGCGCATCTAGGGCAGCCCAATTTCTCCGAGATAAGGGGGTAAAGGAGTTCTCCCTTTGTCCCTACCTCAGGGGGGAGCGCAAAATCAGCCTTGAGGATTTTTCCCAAGGCCTTGTCGAGGGAATCTATCTGGGGCTGTACCAGTTCACAGAATTCAAGACGGAGGAAAGGGATAAGATTAAGGAGGTTGAACAGGTCCATCTGGTCACACCAGATGAGAAAAGGATTTCCCACATCCAAAAGGCCGTAGACACGGCTGAGATCATTTCAAAGGCGGTCTATCTCACAAGGGATTTGGTCTCTCGGCCGGCGAATCGAAAAACTCCCTCGATGTTGGCTCAAATTGCCGAGGACGTCGCAAAGAATAACGGCTTACGGTGGAAGACCCTCAATTTGGATGAGATGAAAAAGCTCGGAATGGAAACCCTCCTGGCTGTGGCTGCGGGGAGCCGTGAACCCGCCACATTTATCATCCTGGAATATAAACCTCCGACCAGCGGCCTGGACACGGTAGTGGTCATTGGAAAGGCAATTACCTTTGACAGCGGCGGATTATCTCTTAAACCTTCGGAAAACATGGATAAGATGAAGCACGATATGGGAGGAGGCGCAGCAGCAATAGGGATCATCCAAGCCGCATCTCAGCTCAAGCTCCCCCTTCATCTGACCGCCTTGATCCCCGCAACGGAGAACCTCCCCAGCGGTTCGGCCTATCGGCCCGGAGATATCCTTAAGTCCCTGTCCGGAAAGACCATCGAAGTCATCAGCACCGATGCGGAGGGGAGACTCATTTTGGCCGATGCCTTGGCCTACGCGCAGCGGTTCAAACCGAAAGCCATCATCGACCTGGCTACCCTTACCGGCGCCTGTATCATCGCCCTTGGCGAAAACGTGACGGGTATGATGGGAAATGACGACGAGCTCAAGGCAAGGGTCGGAAGGGCTGCGGATCGAACAGGCGAAAAGGTCTGGGAATTGCCCCTCTGGGAGGAGTACGAGGAACAGATAAAGAGCGAAATCGCTGACATAAAGAATGTGGGGGGAAGGCCCGCAGGAACCATTACCGCGGGGACTTTCCTCAAGAAGTTCGTGGGGGAATACCCATGGGTTCACTTGGATATAGCCGGTCCCGTGTGGGCAGATAAAGATAAGCCCTACATCCCGAAGGGGGCCACGGGGGTAGGGGTGAGGCTCGTTGTCCAACTCTTACGGGAGTGGAAGGGGAACTTATGAGGTGGGAGAGTAGGGAAAAGAGGTCCCTTCGGAACGGAAAAAAGATTTGGGCTATCCAGATGCCTTCACATACCTCATCCTGAGATCGTATAACGCGCTATCCACCAAAGCCTCCTCCTCTTTTGTCAAATTTCCCCTGGTTTTTTCCTGCAACATCCCGATGAGATCGATGGTCTGTTTAGCCAGGGGAAGGTTCTTCAGGGTTCCCTTCGATTCTGGGTCCTGAATCTCACCTAACTGGATGAGGGCTTGAGTGCTCAATGAAAAGACGAAATTGGAAAAGGTAACCTCGGGGAGGGGACCCTCTTCCCTTTGGCCCTCTTTGCTCTCTTCTTCCTTTCCCCGCCCTTCCTCTCGCAACCTCGCCTCATCAGCCTCCGGTTTCTCTCCCTTCTCCTCTTCGTCGGGAGACCCTTTTTCCTCTTGTTGAAAGAAGTGCCTTTTATCCCTTACGATAAATCCCTTCTCCTCCTTCTCCCTTTCTTCTTCTTCCATCCTTACCACTCCCCCTGATTAAAGACCGTGAAAATTCCCTTAAAGAACCCCTCGTATACATGAAAATGGAAAAAAACGGATGAAATTTCTAAAAATTATATAAAATTACAAGAAAAATAAAGATATTCTCTCAACTTAAAATAATATTGGGAAAAATCTCTTTTTCTACCCTTGAATTTCAACCGTGAAGTTAGTATATTATTAGCACTCATTTATATTAAGTGCTAATAACTTCGAAAGGGAGTGACAGAAATATGTCCCATCTTCCAGTTGTAAGCAATAGTCTGGATGTATATATGGCTCAAATTGGCCAATTCCCGATCCTCTCCCCCAAGGAGGAGTTCGAATTAGCCTTGAAATATCGCGAGAAAGGTAATATTGAGGCAGCCCACAAACTAATTACATCAAATCTCCGGTTTGTTGTCAAGATCGCCTTGGAGTATAAGAACTATGGGGTCAAACTTCTGGACCTGATTCAGGAGGGAAACATCGGATTGATGATGGCGGTTAAGAAATTCGACCCCCGTAAGGGATTCCGCTTCATATCCTATGCCGTATGGTGGATCAGGGCCTACATTCAGAATTTCATCATAAAATCGTGGAGCCTCGTAAAAATTGGAACCACCCAAGCCCAGAAGAAATTGTTCTACAAGCTGGGAAAAGTTAGAAGGCTACTAGAAGCTCCTCAGGGAGATCATCCACAATCCTACCAGGACATCGCGAAGGATTTGGGGGTAAAAGAGGAGGAGATCCATGAGATGGAGCAACGGATGGGCAGAAGGGACCTATCATTGGACCTCCCCTTCGATGAGAATCAAGAATTAACTCCGTTAGAGCTGCTCTCCGATAATTCCCCCGATCAGGAGGATATGTTGATTCGATCTCAGGATTCACAGATCCAGAGGAATGAGATCTCTAAGGCCCTCGACAGGTTGAGCGAGAGGGAGAGATACATCATCACGCACCGGATTATGAGCGACAACCCATTGACTTTACGGGAAATCGGCGATACATTCCAACTCTCAAGGGAAAGGGTCAGACAGATAGAGAAAGAGGCACTGACAAAGCTGCGAAGTGATATGCAGAATGCGGCGCTATCATAATCACTCCGGCTTTTCAGTGAGTGATTCCATGCCAATCTATGAATATCAATGCCAAAAGTGTCATACTATCTTCGAGGTTTTCCATAAGATAGAGAAAGAAGTCAACCCCGCTTGCCCGAAATGTCTGGGAGAGGCGAAAAGAATCATTTCGGCGACGAATTTCATCCTCAAGGGATCGGGATTCTACGTAAACGATTACCCCTCTGAAAGCAAAAAGAAAGGGGAGAAAGCGGAAAAAGGGGCGGGAAAACCTGCCGGCGAATCACCGAAAACCGAAACGCAAAAAGAAAAGCCCGAGAAAAATCAGTAGGATCCTTTTTTCCCTTTGCAAGACCTTCCAGAAAGATCTCAGCCTAAGGCTTACCTTTCCGGCGACCCTTCCCCCTCAGGGTTTCAACCACCCTGTCGAGGATGATATTTGCCACCTCGTCCTTGCTCTTCAACGGCAGGGGATCGACCTTCCCCCGGGAGTCGATAATGACCACCTTATTGGTTTCCGTTCCGAACCCCGAGTCGGATCGGCTAATGTCGTTGGCTACAATCAAGTTCAGATGCTTCTCCTTCAATTTTTTCCCGGCATTTGCGATGAGATCCTCCGTTTCAGCGGCGAATCCGACCAACACACGTTCCCCCTTAAGCGATCCGATCTCCCCGATAATATCGGGGTTTCTCTCCATTTCAAGAGAGAGGTGTCCATTCAATTTCTTCAGCTTTTGGTCACTTGTGAATTTCGGGCGATAATCGGAAACAGCAGCAGCCTTGATGATGGCTGAACATTCCTTATAATGCTCCAATACCGCATCTCGCATCTCGGAAGCCGTCCCCACCGAAATAAACCGGATATGGACCCCCGGAACGGGAAGATGAGTGGGGCCACTAATCAAGATTACATCAGCCCCCCTCCTTCGGGCCATCCTCGCCAGGGCAAATCCCATCCTCCCCGAAGATCGGTTTGTAATAAAGCGAACCGGGTCGATGGGCTCATGGGTGGGGCCGGCGGTTATGAGAACCCGATCTCCGGCCATGTCCTTTTCCACGAAGAGTCCCTCGATGCACTCCACAATATCCGCCACCGCCGCCAATCTCCCCTGCCCGATAACCTCGCAGGCCAGATCCCCTTCTTCTGGACCAATAAAATAGTAACCGGCCTTTTTCAATCTGGCCACGTTTTGCTGAACCGCAGCACTCTCCCACATGTTGACATTCATGGAGGGGGCAAAAAGTAAAGGGGATTTGGTGGCCATTATCATCGTGGAGAGGAAATCATCAGCGATGCCATTTGCCACCTTCCCAATTATGTTGGCCGTAGCAGGGGCAATTGCCACCAGATCGGCCATGTCCGCTAATGCCACATGACCTATTTTTGAGCCCTCGATGAGGGAAAAAAGGTCCGTCTGGACGGGATTGCCCGAAAGGGTTTGAAAAGTGAGGGGAGTGATGAATTCCTGTCCATTCCTGGTCATGACTACGTCTACTTTTGCCCCCCTTTTCGTCAGCTCCCTGACCAATTCAGCGGCCTTATATGCCGCAATCCCTCCCGTTACACCCAAAATAATCTCTTTCCCGCTTAGTATCTCCACCTCAAGACCCCATTTTAAATCTCTTTCTCATTGCATTATACAAGCTTAATCCAAAAAATCAAAGGCCATGCATTCGAAGCAAGAAGTGGTTTTCAATCAAATTTTGTTTTGCCTCTTCTGCCCTGTGGTTGTATACTCCTATACGGTAGGCCTTTGTTCCAGTCCCCTCTGCTTAACGTTCAGATTATTTGGTCAAATTAAAACTTATAAGGGAAATGGTACAAATCCGTTGATATATCCTAAAGAGAAGGGCAATCATCGTGTCAAAATGGGTGGGTTTGCGAGAAACCCATCTATTTCACCAGAGGTGGGTTGTGAAGGAAACGGGTTCTTTCAACTTCGGTTGGATAATCGTTGGTATCAGTTTTATCACGCTCGCTCTGGCTGATGGGGTCTGGTACTCGTTCTCCGTCTTTTTTGTGGCCCTTTTGGAAGAGTTTGGCTGGAGCCGTTCTCTTGCTGTGGGCGCCTTTTCCCTCTTTGTGATCGTTCATAGCGTTGTCGCTCCTTTCGCGGGGAGCATGGTGGATCGCTTTGGACCCAGAAGGGTCATCCTGTTGGGATCGTTGTTCTTGGGGATGGGGCTTACCCTATGCAGCTTAACCAGAACCTGGTGGCACTACTACATCTTTTTCGGCATCATCACTGCCGTAGGGGTAGGGTTTAGCGGATGGATACCCAATGCCACAATCATTCAACAGTGGTTTAAAGCCAATAGAGGCTTGGCGGTAGGTATCATATCCTCCGGCATAGGCGTTGGAATTTTAGTCTGCGTCCCCTTAGTCCAACATCTTATCATCCGCGTAGGATGGCGGATGGCCTATCGTATTATGGCATGCTTCATCCCCCTCATCGTGGCCCCCATGGCGATTGCATTTCTCAAGAAACCCCCACAAACAACCTCGCCTCGTGATACGAAGCTTTCCGAAGGGGAGGTTATTCGTACGGGCATGAGAGACCCCCTAATTCTGGATGAAGAATGGGCCTCCCGGTCCTGGACGATCAGGCAGGCTATAACCACGAAGCAATTCTGGCTCCTTAGTATTTCCTTTCCGTTAGGGGCTTTCATTACGCAATCGATCTTAACACACCAGGTAGCGTTTTTCGTCGATCAAGGGGCGGAGACCCTATTTGCCTCCTACATCGTTGGCATTGTGGGCATTGTAAGCGTGGGAGGAAAGATCTTATGGGGCACGCTATCGGATAAAATCGGAAGGGAGGTTACCTATACGATAGGAATTACCTGCTCGATTTGTGGCATGATAGTTCTTATTGTATTTTCCGTTCACCCTTCTCCCACTCTTCCATACTTTTACGGGATCTTCTTCGGCATGGGATACGCTGCTACGGCGGCACTTCCTCCCATTATCGCTGCGGATTTTTTTGAGGGTGAGGCTTATGGAGGGATCTTTGGAGCGCTCATGCTCCTCAATGGAGTTGGAGGGGCCTCCGGAGCGTGGCTCGCTGGTTTCCTCCATGACCAGGTGGGGAGCTACGTTCCCGTCTTTTTCATTATGATTGCCTGCGCTCTCATCGCGTGCCTTAATATCTGGAGGGCAGCTCCCAGGAAAATCAGGAATGTACCCGGAAAAAGGCGTACACTCCCTCCTTCGATATAAGGATTTGATAAATAGATAGCAAAGCCCGTGCGAAGGGTCTTCACCAGAAACTGGGCAAATCTCGCTATGGAGTGTTCTCGAAACTTCCATTTCCGCCTCCTATGATAGCGGAGGCATCAAGGAATTAATAGGGAGGGTTTATGGAGAATAGGTCCGTACCCGTTCACGGGGATCTTGAGGCGATGTTGGAAAAGGTCAATGTCGATGACGCCTTTGCCAAAACCGTTGGTATGCGGGTCGTTGAACTTTCACCCGGTTACGCTAAGGCGCTCATGGACGTCACGGACGATCATGTCAACCTCTTTCGGATGGCCCATGGAGGTGCCATCTTTTCCGTAGCTGATCACGCGTGCGAGGCGGCGGGAAATAGCTTCGGGAAACCGGCGGTGGCGATCCAAAACAACATCCATTTCTTATCGTCGGGTACGTCGGGGGATCGTCTGGAAGCCACGGCTCGAGTCGTTCATCGGACGCGAAGGATTGGCCTCATTGAGGCCACCGTGCGGAACCAACGTCATGAGATCTTGGCCCAGTGTCACCAGGTCATCTATTTCAAGGCCTCCAAAGCCTAACATATTGGGAAGAATTCCTTGACAGCACATATCATTGATTGTATTGTGAATTTATTCTTTTTTGGATACTGTATCCAAATCCGGAAGTGTGAATAAACTCTCTACGGGGGATAAAATGGGGACGGGAATCCTCTCAGATATTACCGTATTGAGCTTGGAACAGGCAACTACGTTGCCTTATTTGACCTGGAGATTGGCCCAAGATGGGGCTCTGATCATCCGAACGGAACACCCCATTTACGGGGATCCCAACCGTCATATAGGAGACAACGTTTTGGGCGAGCAGAGAATGAACTCCTACTTCTTGGCCATTAACTCGGGAAAGAAGGCCATTACCCTGGATCTGGCTAGTCAAGAAGGACAGGACCTCCTGGAGGCCTTGATCTCGAAGCTAAAGGTGGATATCTTCTGCACCAACCAACTCCCCCGAAATTACGCCAAACTGGGAATAGAGTACGAAATGCTCAGGAAGATGAAAGACGATATCATCTGGCTTGGACTGACGGGCTTTGGCCCCACGAGCAATGAGGCTGCCTACGACCCCATCCTTCAAGCCAGGGGCGGCCTCATGGAATTGACAGGGGAGAGGGATGCCGATCCCCACGTAGTGGGGATACCCTTGGCCGATATGGGGGCCAGCGAACACGGATACGGCGAGCTGATGAAGGCCTTGTACAAAAGAGCCATAACGGGTGGTGGCAGTCGCATCGACATATCCATGTTTCAGAGCACGGTCTCTTGGTTGACCGTTCCCATCACCTTAACCAAGTCCTTCGGGAAAAAGATCACCCGGAGGGGAAACACCCACGAGTTTTTTTCCCCCGTCTCGGTCTACTCCACCAAGGATGGCTTCATCTATTTGGCGGTTGGAAACGACAAGCAATGGAATACCATCTCCACTATGCCCGAATTCCGCCATTTGGCCAAGGAGGAGTATGAGACGAATGCTGGCCGCATCGCGGATGTAGTCTCCCTTAACAGGGAGATAAACGAGGTTACCAAGACAAAAACCACCCGGGAATGGATCGATATCTTTGTAAAGGCCACCGTCCCCATTTCCAAGGTAAACAGTGTCGAGGAGGTCACCCAAGACCCCTTTATCAAGGATATCCTGCTCCATGCCAAGGATCCCAAAACGGGGATGGAACTAACCCTATCTCCACCTCCTTTCTCCACTGTCTATCTCGAATCCGTCAACTTCGCCCTGAGCTTTCCCCCCCGATTCGGCGAACACAATAAGGAAATCTACGGGTCCATGTTAGGATATAGCCAAGACCAGTTGGAGGAGTTCAAGGAAAGGAAGATTATTTAAACCCCATTTACTCAGGGACCTTCGAATATTTGGGAAAAAATGAAAGCACGAAATAGGGGCAAGGAGTGAAGCAACCCCTTCACCAAGGGGATTGACATCGCAGGGAGGGCGCCAATGGATTTTGCTTTTACGGAAGAACAGGATTTCTTCAGGCAAACGGTAAAAGATACCATCGATCGCATGATTATGCCGAAAGTCCAAGAACTGGATGAGGGTGAGGAATTCTCCTTCGAACTCTGGCATGAGTTCGCCAAGCTGGGATATTTAGGGATCCGACATCCCGAGAAGTACGGGGGGATGGACCTTGACGTCATCTCCCAGATGATCTTCTACGAAGAACTCTTTCGGGGAGATGTTGGCTTCGCCATGACGGTCACTATGCAGATCCTGATGGGCACCTATTTCATCGGCCGGTTTGGGACGGAGGAGACCAAGGAGAAGGTCCTGGTCCCAGCCATTAAAGGGGAAAAGATCGGGACCATTTGCTTCACCGAGGATCAGTCTGGTTCGGACCTCGCCGGCACGAGAATGATGGCAGTCTTGGAAGGAGACGAATGGGTTATCAATGGCACCAAGATGTGGATCACCAATGCACCTATCTGCAACTTCGCCACGATCCTGGCCACTACGGATCCAAATCAGGGGCTCAAGGCCCTTAACTTCTTCTTAATCGAGGAGGACATGCCCGGGTTTTCCAGGGGGCAGAGGCTCAAAAAAGTGGGCTCCAGGAGCTCCGTAACCGGGGAGCTGATCTTCGATAATGTGCGCATTCCCAAGGATTACCTCTTGGGGGAGGAGTTGGGTAAGGGAGTGCGATACGCCGGTGAAATCCTCAACGAGGTGCGTGTCATGACCGGTCTTGCCGCCTGCGCCATCGCCAAAATGGCCATGGACGACGCCAAGGAGTATGCCAACCGAAGAATTGCCTTTGGCAATCCCATCTCCAAATATCAGCTCATACGATCCAAATTCGCAAACTTCTGGGCCTGGTATGAGGCTTCCCGCTGGTATTGTTATCGTTGCGCCTGGATGATTCAGGAGGACCTGCCCTGCCTTAGGGAATGCATGCTTGCGAAGATGTTTGCCACGGAGATGTGCCTATCAGCGGTGGACGAAGCCACCCGTATCTACGGAGGAAATGCCTTCGCCATGGAATATCCACCCCAGCGGTACTTCAGGGATGCCCGGTTTCTGCTCTACGGAGGCGGGTGCCATGAGGTGCTTCAGGACTACCTGGGAAGGATTTATCTCAAGGAGGATTGATTACATGAATATCCTGGTCCTGGTAAAACAAGTGCCCGATACGGAGGCCATCATCAGGGCTCAATCGGATACCGAATTGGATATCGAAAATAAATACGCCCTCAACTTCTTCGATGAATTCGCCGTGGAGGAAGCCTTAAGGATCAAGGAGAAATTGGGTGATGGAAAGGTAACGGTCATAACTTTGGGTTCCAAAAAGGCGGCCGATGCTCTGCGGCGGGGCATCGCCATGGGTGCCGATGAGGCTTTTCAGATCGAAGATCCCGCCCTGGAAGAGGTCGATGGTTACACCACCGCCAAGACCCTGGCCAAATTCATCGAGGGCCGAGACTATGACGTAATCCTCTGCGGGAAACAGGCCATCGACGATGATTCGGGGGCTGTGGGCCCAGCCCTGGCGCAACTTCTTGAAATCCCCTACCTCACCTCCATCGTCGAATTAGAGATTACCGCCGACAAGAAGGAGGCACGGGCGGCCCGGGAGATAGAGGGGGGGAGGGAAATCGTTACCTGTCCCCTTCCCGCTCTTTTCACCGCACAGAAGGGCCTCAACGAGCCCCGGATCCCCCAGGTGGCTGGGGTTATGAAGGCGATGAAGGCGCAAATCCAGAAAATCGACCTTAAAGCCCTGGTCCTTTCCCCGGAGGACGTAAGGCCCAAGACAAAAATCGTGAAATTCTACCCGCCCCAGAAAAGACCACCGGTGAAGATAATCGAGGAGGAGTTCCCCAAAAATGTCGAGGCCTTGGTGAAGATA
>DAOVGJ010000131.1 GCA_030672465.1 Pseudomonadota bacterium
ATGATGGTATCCGGTGTGACGGTGATCAATTTTTCCGCGGGTGTCATGAATCCACTCACCTTTAACTTCCCCAAGAGGTAATTGATCTCCTGTACGCTCAGCAGGGTTGCATCCGACGGACCAGCCTCACGAATATCTCGGTCGGTAACCAGCCCTACCAGCTTCCCCTTTTTGTCCACCACCGGCAGGTGACGGATGCCTTCCTCCCGGATAATTTTTCGGGCTTCGTAGAACGATGCCTCCTGGCTAATGGTGACGGGATTTCTCTCCATTTTCGATTTGACGAACATCTCATCTCCCTCCCTATAAGTTGTGGTTCATGGGCACTGTTAATCCTTTGAGGCCGATTTCACTACTATCGAGTTCAACGCCAATCCCTTCTGTCCTCGATGGTCTTTAACCCCTCCTGAATAGAGCCCTTGGGGATGAATTCGACCTTGCCCCGGAGTTTCAAGGCCTGTTTTATGGCAACCTGTAGATGCACTTTCAGCCTTTCTCTATCGATATGTTCGTTCTCCAATTCGACGTAAAAGGTCATTTCATCACCCTTTTCCTCCCTGGCGATGACAACGTGATACTTTGCTATATCAGGATATCGACTCATGAGCTGATTGGTTTGTGAGGCATGGATGAACACTCCCCGCACTTTGGTTGCCTGGTCCACCCTTCCGACGAGTCTGGGAAGCCGAGCGGATGTCCTTCCACACGGGCAGGGACTGTCATCATAATACGAGAGATCGCCGGTTCCGAATCGAATGAGGCTATAGGCCTTGTTGAAGAGGGTGACGACAACCTCACCAACTTCCCCCGGCCCCAACTGTTTCCCCGTTTCCGGATCAACGATCTCCACGATGAGATCGTCGGCGGTGTGCATGCCGTAGTTCTCGATGCATTCGTAGGCAATAGCGCCTACTTCCGCGGTTCCATAACCCTGCCGAGCCACGATGCCGAACCGTTTCTCTATGGAATTTCGCATGGGTTCCGTTAGCAGCTCTATAGTCAAAAAGGATACCTCCAGGGATAGGTCCTTCTTCAAATCGATGCCCAAACTCTCGGCATGGTCCCCTATGCTGAGGAGAAAACTGGGCATTCCCACAAACCCAGTTACACCCAATTCGTGCATGATCTTGACCTGAGAGTCGAGGTCTCCCACCCCCGCCGCAATCACGGTACAACCGAGGCAGTGGAGGGGTTCTTCTAACATCCAACCCCCTGGGGAGAGGTGATACGAAAGGGTAACTTGGACGATATCGCCTTTCCTGAATCCCGCCGAGTAAAAGGCCGTTTCCCACCTCCAATAGCGGGATTGCCTCGCCTCCGGAACGAAAATTGGACCTGGCGTTAGATAGATCCTCCTCAATCGGTTATGGGCGGTGGTCAAGAGCCCCCCAAAGGGCGGGTCTTTTTTTTGGAGGGAGATGAGGCTCGCTTTTTCGGTTATGGGCAATTTTTCCAAATCCCTTATGGTTCGAATGTCCTCCGGGGTGATCCCTGCGGCCCGAAATTTTTCCCTTATTCCCGGGGAATGTCCATGGACGTATTGGATGATTTTGCGCAGGAAATGATTTTGATAATCCTCCCTTTCTCCGGGAGGCATTGTCTCCATGGCCCGATTGAAATACCCCGAGTACCTATCCGGTTTTTTACGCATCTCCGTTTCCCCTCCCGTTTCGATATCAAGCCCCATCGAACGGGAAGAGGGTAACCCACATCATGCCGATTAATCCCAGGCCCTCTTGTCCTCTATCTTCTTGGCCCCCTCCGGGATAGTCCCTTGAGGGACGAATTCCACATCTCCCCTGACCTTCATGACATCCCTTATGCTGTTTTGAAGGTCCTCTTTCAATTTTTCCCTATCGACCCCTTCATCTTTGAGTTCTACCTGAAAGGTCATAACATCCTGATCCCTTTCCCGGGTAACCACGACTCGATAGGCCACGATATTGGGGTATCGCCGTGCGACTTCATCGGCCTGGCCGGGATGGACGAATACCCCCCGGACCTTGGTGAGCTGGTCGGTCCGTCCCAGGATCCCGACCAACCGCGGAGAGGTTCGCCCACATGGACAGGGTTCATCAATAAGATAGTTGAGGTCTCCTGTTCCGAAGCGTATGAGGGGATAAGCCTTATTGAAGGTAGTGGCCACAATCTCACCCGCCCCCCCTGGTGGGAGTTGTTTTCCCGTTTGGGGATCTACGATTTCGACGATCTTATCGTCCGGAAGATGCATCCCATTCTTCTCCATACACTCGTATCCAAGAGAGCCTATATCCGCCGTTCCATAGCTCTGGCGAAGGATGACCCCGAATTTATCCTCGAGGGTTTTTCGGAGGGACTCGGGAAGCATTTCCGCGGCCACAAAGGCAACTTTGAGGTTGAAATCCCTTCTCAGGTCGAGGCCCATCTCCTCGGCTTTTTCGGCGATGGTGAGGAGGAAACTGGGTGTACCGCAGAATCCCGTGACTTTTAGGTTTTTCAGGATATTGACCTGAAGCTCGGTGTTTCCCACCCCCGTGGGAACGGTAATGCACCCCAGCATGTTGAGGGAATTGTCGACCATATTCATGGCAAAGGGCATCATATGGTAGTTGAAGGTGTTGACGGCAATGTCTCCGGGCCTGAATCCTCCCGCATAAAACCCCTGAGCCCAGGCGATCTCATCGTATTCCCTTTCCCCGGGCTCATAGATGGGGCCCGGGGAGACATATATTCGCCTCAACTTTTCCACGGGGACGCCCACGAAACCCCCAAAGGGCAGGTCCCTTTTCTGGAGTTCAACCAGATCGGCCTTCTTCGTGACGGGGATCTTTTCCAAATCCTCTATGGCCCCGATGTCCTCGGGCTTCAAGCCCGCGGAATCCAGCTTTTCCTTGAAGGCCTTGGCGTGTCTATAGGCGTATTGGACGATTTCCCGCAGTTTTTCATCGAGGTAGGCCTTTTTCTCGGCCCACGGCATGGTTTCAAGATCTTCTCGGAAATATCCTGAGGTTCTATCCAATTGGGACATGTACTTCTCCTCGGTTTGGAGTAACATGAGAAAAATGGGGGAAGTGAATTCGATCCCCTCCCCCAATTCCCCATGGATGATCGCTTACCCTATACTGTCTATTGTCACTTCGGTCACGAGGACGCTCAAGAGAACGACTCCTTTAATTACCCCCTTTCTCTCCATGGAGGTTAGGTCAACCAACGCTTCCGGCGTTTGTAATGCTTTACATCCCGGAAACTCTTGCGGCCCCCTACATCGGTTAGGCCCAAGTAGAAGTCCCGAATATCCGGATTTTCCTTGAGTTTCTCCGAGGTGTCGTCCATGACGATTCGACCGTTTTCCAATACATAGGCATGTGGCGCGACGGTGAGGGCCAGCTTCACGTTCTGCTCGACCAGGAGGATGGGAATTTTCTCCTTCTGATTGAGCATGGTGATGATGTCGAAGATCTCCTTGATCAACATAGGGGCGAGGCCCATGGAGGGCTCGTCTAATAGCATCAGCTTCGGCTGGGCCATCATCGCCCGACCGATAACTGTCATCTGTTGTTCCCCCCCACTGACGAAACCCGCTACGATGTTACGCACTTGCTTGAGACGGGGAAAGTAGTGGTAGACCATCTCAAGCCTTTCCTTTTTCCCGGCCGACCGAAGGTGGGCGCCAACTACGAGGTTCTCCTCCACCGTAAGGTGTTCGAAGACCCTTCTCCCCTCGATAATCTGGAAGATTCCTCTCTTGGCGATCTCCTCGGCCTCCTGCCTGTCGATCCGTTCCCCCATGAACTCGATGCTACCGTCGGTAACCACGCCGTCTTCGTGTTTTAACAAGCCCGAAATAGCCTTCAGGGTGGTGCTTTTCCCGGCTCCATTGGCCCCCAAGAGGGCCACGATTCCCCCGTGCGGAACGTCAATGGAGACCCCTTTTAAGACCAAGATGACCTCATGGTATCTCACTTCGATATTGTTCAGCTTCAGTATGCTGCCTTCCGTTTCCACGAAGCCTCCTCTCGGGAAAGGATCTCTTTGGAGATAGGCAGTCTCCCCCAGAGGGGGAGACTGCCTATAACCCTTACCAGCCCAGCCATTTGGGCCAGAGATCGGGATACCGTTCCTTGAGATCCACGGTCTTCAGATGAACAATTTTGCCATTCTTGATGATGTAAACAGTCGCTGAACTGCCAGGGCGATGGTCCGCTGATGTATAGGTGATGGGAGGTCGGCCCAAGGCATTGGCGATCCCTCCCAGATTGTAATTGCTCAAGCTCTCAAAGGCTTCTTTGATGCCTGGACCATTGAGCTTGCCAGCCTTGTCTGCCCGCGTCATCGCCTCGCGAGCCAGCAGCACCTTGACCCAGCCCATGACAGCCCGTGTGGTACGGTCTTCGATCTTTAGGCTGGGATTGACCTTTTTCCCATACTCTTTGACTTTATCCATCAAGGGAACATCGAGGCCGTAAAAAGCACAGACCCCAATACCGATCACCCCTTCGGATGCTTTGCCAGCCAATTTCACAAGATTTTCATCAAGAGCCCAGTTGTTGATGATATGGTCTGCTCCTAACTTCAGCGCAAAGGAGTCCTTGAGGGCAACGGCCACGGAATTTGTGGTATTGCTATGCCAAATCAGATGGGGTTTATGTTTCTTTGCAACCAGAACCTGGCTTTTCGCATCAATGGCTGAGAGACTGATGTCCTGGTCTGGGACGATGTCAAAACCTAAGAGTGCGGCCTGATCCTTGATGGCCCGAATCGGGGCACTGGCATAGGGGTGGGGAAAGGAATAAAAGCAGGCAAACCTGGGTTTGCCCTTTGCCCTCTCCTCTGCCCATTTTGGGTCTTTCTTCCAGACCTCCTCGTACCAGGTAATCAGGGCAGCCCTGGCGTTGGTCGAATAGTCGGTCCCGTAAACAAAGTTGTAAGGGGCCTTTTTGGGGTTGCAGATATGGCCTGAGAAGGAATCTGAAAGGTAAGGCATTTGATCCCGGGCCACGGTAGGGGATAGAGCCTCGGTATCACCCGTTCCCCAGCCCAGGATCATCGTGACCTTATCGACGGTCTTGAACCGCTTGTAAATGGTGATCGCTTCAGGGACCTTGTATCCGTAATCGTACTGTCTGAGATCTATCTTTTTACCGTTGATGCCACCCGTGTCGTTCACATAGGCCACAGCCTCTCGAACGCCAGCTGCATTGTCCTTGCCAACATCCGATGTTGGGCCGGTCATATCATTCAGGGAACCGACCACAATATCTGCTGCCCAACCGGATGAGCAGGCAAAAACCACCAATACCAATGCAAAAAATATCTTCTTACCCATTTTTCTTCCTCCTTCTAAGGTTAAGGTGAAAAACCCGTCTTCTTCCACTCATTCAGCCATTGGCTTTATTTTGATTCACCTCCTTTCCATAGTCGTGTTTCGTGCCCGTTTCGCGTGACCGTGATTAATATTCTCATTTTCCTCACAACCCACCGTCCACATATCGCGCTCAGTACGAGAAGGGCCAGAGGTTGAAGTAGTTCTTTAGCTGCCAGTATCTATAGGATAGGCCATTAGGTTCATAGATTAAAAACAGGATGATGGCCAAACCGAAGGCTGCGTCCCTGAAATAGTCGAACTTTCCAACCAGCATGAATCCTGGCATCAAAGCCCCCAAAGTGACCAGCCCATTTCTGAGAATCTCCTCGACCAAGACCATGAACATGGCCCCAAAGACTACACCATGCAAGCTACCTGCCCCGCCGATCAGGATGACGCCAACCCACCACAAGGAATAGAAGAAGACGAAATGCTCCGGGCTGACAAAATAGAGGGCGCTGATCCAGAAAGCACCTGCAATCCCTCCGATAAAGCCTGCCACAAAAAAGGCCACAAGCTTGTACCAGACGATATTGACCCCAAGGGCCTTTGCAGCGATGTCGTTATCCCGGATGGCGATCCAAGCCCTCCCCACCTTAGATCGAAGGAGGTTGGCCATGCCGAAAAGACACAGGCATACAAGAACAATCATCAGGTAGTAGATCTTTCTATCCGTATCGATGGCCCAGGGACCGATAGAGATGGTCCCTGGTGGCAGAGAAAAAGCCACCCCCCTTCCGCCAACCCGGCTGACATATTGCGTGAGTACCAGATCCACGGTGATGAATTGCGCGGCCATCGTGGTCATGATGAGATAGAACCCCTTGACCCTGGCCGACGGAAGGCCAAACAGAACGCTCCACATTCCGGCTGCGAAGGCGGCAGCGATCATGCTGATGGGATAAACCAAACCAGCACCGACCAGCAGCGCTGGCCAGGGAACATAGAGGATCAGCATTGCAGAGGTATAAGCTCCAACGGCGACAAAAGCTGCGTGGCCCAAAGTAATTTGGCCGCAGTAGCCGATGAGTAGTTGAACCCCGAGGGCGGCCAGGATCGTGTAGCCGATCTTGTATGCAACCGACAAATAGTAATCCCCGCAAAAGACCGGAATGATTATGAAGAGCACAATCCCGACAAGGATCATCTTCCCCCAAACAAACTGGGTCTGCCACCACGCATGATCGTCGCGATAATACTGATGATATACACCGCAAGGTAGGTAGCCCATAATGAAATCCTTTCTAAATCTACATCTCGGAATTTGTACAATTTATTGAAGTTACAGTATTTTTAGTTGTCCCCGAATAATTGCAGCCGTATGGAATGATGGAATGTTGGAATAATGGAATGGTGGGTAGTAAAAGTTGAAAAAATCATATTTGATCTTTTTTTGTTCCTGCAAATCCATCATTCCAATATTCCATTTCTCCACTATTCCATTTGGGGCGAAGCCCTTAAGTTCATACCCTCTCTATCCTTTCCCAGCCCCAAAAACCAAAGGGTTTGAAAAGAAGGAATATCACCATAAAGATGAAGGGGGCTACCTCTTTCATCCCTCCTGGAGTGAATTGGCTGATATAACCATCGGCCAAGTTCTGGAGTACCCCGATGACGATCCCCCCTACGATCGCACCGGGGATCGAATTCAGGCCCCCGAGAACCACAGCGGGCAGGACGATCAGTCCCAGGTAGCTCAACTGAATATTGAGACCATTTATGTTGCC
>DAOVGJ010000223.1 GCA_030672465.1 Pseudomonadota bacterium
TTTGGTTTGTCACTATTAATTCTTAACAGGAGGTTTCTTTTTTTGGTAGACTGGTAATATTTATTTTCTGTTTTACCCTTTGGGGTATAACCTTTTGATACCCTTATATATAACGTAGGTAGGAATTGAAGGTTATATTGACTCTTGCTCAGAGATAGTCTGATACATCGCCATGACGAGAAGCGCTAGGTTGGACGTGCCAAATGTATTACAGCATGTGATGGCTCGCGGCATAGAGGGCCGAGAGATCTTCCGGCTCCGGGCCCATGAGGAAGCGGGGGAATCGATGTCTGCTTTGGGCCGTTTTTGCGGTTTTGCCCACACCTCTGTAAGGGAAGCGATTGAGAAAGCTCGTGAAGAGAGGGATAAGGGTCATTAACCTTCAAAACCTACCAGCGTCCCCCAACTCAAGACCATTCTAAAGTTCGCTTCATTAAGAATAGTTACCGAAACCCGAAGAAGTATCCCATTGGTTTCGTCATTGGCGATGGAGGGTTCCCGGCATAGAAATGAAATTTCATACTATCGTATTTTCAATAAGGCGAAAACCCCGCCCGGGAAATAGTGAGAAGGCATAACGGACGTTAAGGTTGACAGTCGTCCTTCGATACATGGTATATTTCATTGATATAACTTGTTAATTTAACCTTTAGACTGAATCCAATGGGGATGATTTCATGGGGGAAGATCACGTTTTTTTGAGGGCCTGCCGAAGGGAGTCGACGGAATATACCCCCGTCTGGTTGATGCGCCACGCCGGGCGATACATGGAGGAATACCGAGACATCCGGCGCAAGGTCACCTTTCTCGGCCTGTGTAAGTCCCCCGATTTAGCAGCCGAGGTTACCCTGCTTCCCGTCCAGAAGCTGGGGGTCGATGCCGCTATCATCTTCGGTGACATCCTCCTCCCATTGGAGGGAATGGGAATCCATTTGGAATTCGCCGAGGGCCGAGGTCCTTTGATCCGAAATCCCATCAGGGAGGGAGAGGATATCGAGCGACTTCGTCTCATTGAACCCGAGGAGGACGTTCCCTTCCTCCTAAAGGCCATTGAAATCGTGAGGCGGGAGCTCGAGGGGAGAGTTCCACTCATTGGATTCGCAGGGGCCCCTTTCACCTTAGCCAGCTATCTCATTGAGGGGGGACGTTCAAATGATTATTCGAAGACGAAAGGGTTGATGTTAGGATTCCCCTCCTGGTGGCATCGTCTCATGGAAAAACTGGCGGAGGGCACCATCCGATATTTGAGGGCCCAGGTGAATCGAGGGGCCCAGGCCCTTCAGCTATTCGATACATGGGTGGGCTGCTTAAATCCCGGGGACTATGAGGCCCATGTCCTCCCCTATTCCAGGAGGGTGATCCAGGAGGTGGGGGAGCAAGTTCCCCTCATCCACTTCTCCGTAGGAACTAGCGGTTTTCTCCACCTCATCAAGAAGGCGGGGGGAGATGTGATAGGCATCGACTGGCATATGGATTTGGGAAGGACATGGGAGTGTTTGGGCTATGACGTGGGCATCCAGGGGAACCTGGACCCTTCGGTGCTCTTGGCCTCACGCCAGGTGATCGAGGTCCATGTCCAGAGGGTCCTGGAATCAGCGGGAAATTGTCCCGGCCATATCTTCAACCTTGGACACGGAGTCCTCCCGGAAACCCCAGTGGAAAATGTCATCTTCATGGTGGAAACCGTCCATCGGCTCAGCAGGAGATAGGGGGAAATGGCTCAACGTCAGTTCTCCATTGGAGTCCTTCTTATGGCCTTTGGCGGGCCCACTTCGGCGGAGGAAGTGGAGCCCTTCCTTCAAAAGGTCTTGGGGCGAGGTGTTCCTGCCCAGAGGCTTCATGAAATAAAGCGCCGATACCAACTCATTGGGGGGCGTTCCCCCCTTCTGGAGATTACCCTTCAACAGGCCCGCGGCATTGAAAATAGCTTAAATGCGCACGATACCAGGTTCAAAGTCTATGTGGGAATGC
Source organism: Pseudomonadota bacterium (assembly GCA_030672465.1). Lineage (GTDB taxonomy): Bacteria > Desulfobacterota > BSN033 > WVXP01. The sequence continues at coordinate 1,972 of DAOVGJ010000223.1, forward strand.
GACATTGGCACCCCTTCATCGGCGAAAGCCTGGAGGAAATCCTCAAGGACGGGATCCATCGTGTTGTCGCCCTTAGCTTCGCCCCTTACCAGTCAACAATGAGCACCGAGCCATACGTGCAGGCATTGCGCCGGGCCATGGCCGTCTCGAAAGGGAAAATCGAGGTCTCGGTGGTGAAGGGATGGCACACCCATCCGCTTTTCCTCCAGGCCTTGGCGGAAAAGCTTCGAGAGGGGTTTATCCAATTCCCCGTTGCGGTACGCCATAGGGTCCATGTCATCTTCAGCGCCCATAGCCTCCCGAAAAGGGCCATAGCTGGGGATCCCTACGTGGAGCAGATCGAGACGGCGATCAGGGGAGTCATAGGGATTACGGGTCCTCTCCCTTGGCGACTGGCTTTCCAGAGCGGAGGAGGAAACCGGGGGGACTGGCTGGGTCCGGAGGTGAGCACTGTCCTCCGAGAACTGATGATAGGGGGGCATCGGGAGGTCCTGATAGCGCCAGTGGGCTTTATGACCGACAACGTGGAAACCCTATATGATATCGATATCCTCTATAAACAGCAGGCCGAATCGATGGGGATGTCATTCCGGCGATCTCCATGCCTGAATGACTCCGATACATTTATCGAGGCCCTTTCCTCAATTGTGCATGAACACCTTGCCAACGGAGCGTGGAGCGCTCATAACGAGATGGAGGTGATGAGTTGAAGCGAGCGGTTATTATCGGAGGGGGAATTTCGGGGCTCAGCGCCGCCTATTACCTCACCCGTGAAGTTGCCCGGTCAGAAGTCGATATTGAGGTAACCCTGATCGAAAAGGGGAAGCGGTTCGGGGGATGCATCGTTACGGAAAAGGTGGACGGTTTCATCATCGAAGGTGGCCCGGACTGTTTTCTTTCCGAAAAGCCATGGGCAATACAGCTCTGTGAGGACCTCGGCCTGGGCGATCGCCTCCTCTGTACCAATGAGGAAAACCGAAAGGTCTTCATCCTCTCCAGGGGGAGGTTACACGAACTGCCCGAAGGCTTCATGCTCATGATCCCCACGAGTTTTACCTCCTTTCTCAAGAGCTCCCTCATCTCCCTTCCGGGAAAGTTGCGCATGGCCATGGACCTTTTCCTCCCCAGAAAGAGATCCGGTGAAGAAGAAAGCCTAGCTCAATTCGTCCGACGAAGGCTGGGAAACGAGGCCCTCGAAAAAATAGCTGAACCACTGGTCGCCGGGATTCATGCCGGCACCCCCGAAACCATGAGCATCAGCAGTACATTTCCCCGGTTTATCCAGTTGGAAGAGGAGTACAGGAGTCTCATACTGGGGATGTTGGCCAGAAAGAGGATGGCCAGGGAATTCGCTCAAAGGCGTTCCGGCACGAAACGGACGATGTTTATGACCCTTTTGGACGGCATGATGGAATTGACCGACGCCCTCGAAGCCAGGCTGGATAAGCGATCGCTCCTATCCAATAAAAGAGTGACCCGTATAAATCGCCTCAGGGATACCGACTTCCCTCATAATCTCACCTATGAGATCCACATGGAGAGCGGCGAGGCCCTGATGGCTGATTGTGTCATTATGGCTACCCCGGTCTATGTCTCGGCAGAGCTTCTCCAAGACATGGACGGGACCCTATCGGAGGTGCTCCTTTCCATCCCCTCTGTTTCGACAGCTACTGTCTCGCTGGCCTACCGTGGGGCTGAGATCCATCACCCGTTAGATGGATTCGGGTTTGTCGTCCCCCGAGCCGAGAAGCGGAAGATCATGGCCTCCACCTGGACATCGGTGAAGTTCTCCCATCGGTCCCCGCCTGATTCCATCCTGCTAAGGGGTTTTGTGGGAGGTGCGCAAAACGAGGATTTACTGGAAATGGATGATGAGGTGATAATCGATATGGTTCGGAAGGAATTGATTGATATTATGGGGATAACGGCTGATCCCATCCTGACTCGGATATACCGTTGGGATAAGTCAATGCCTCAGTATAGGCTTGGGCATGCTGAAAGATTGAGCAACCTGGAGGAGAGGCTTCTCCGCTATCCGGGCATTTACCTAACGGGATGCGCCTATCGCGGCATCGGTATCAGCGACTGTATCCATGATGGGAAGCTGACGGCGGAAAGCGCCTTGAAATTTTTGAGAAGCCTGGAAAAAGAATATAAAAAGGGAGAGGGAACTAGTTCACCGATAAAGGCCAAACCCTACGGAAAGCTACGATAAGGTAGAGTCTTAGGCGGGATTCCCCCTCCCTAATAGCATTCCTTATTAGGTGATACGTACGATATTCTTATAACTGAATAGGCCGCATTTGTCAATAACTTTTTGTGAACTTTTTGTGAAACCCCTGAAAAAGTCCTCCTCCGCTGCTCAAAGCATTTTTTCGACCACCGTAGAGTTC
>DAOVGJ010000249.1 GCA_030672465.1 Pseudomonadota bacterium
AGATTATCTCGAATTGACGCTCCCGGTGTCTTGCATCACATCATGATCCGGGGGATAGAGCGTCGCAAGATATTTCTAAATAATAAGGATCGCGAGAATATTATGAGAAGCCAAAGGATTATACCAAAAGGGTGACACGGACAAAAATTATTATCAGTCCCCAAATTACCTCGGGGTGGCCACTTCAAAGAGAAAAGCAATGTGGGTAACAGCGTCCCCAAATTGCCCAAATTGTAAATGGCGGGCATTTAAAGGAAACACTGTCCGGACAATGTTGGGCCGGGAAGCAGTGCCGACCTCAATGGATGTCGAGCTGAGGATCAAACCTTTCATGCAAGGGACGTATGCGGGCGAGCGCTTGAGTTTCGGCTTGAAGGGGGAGGGTTCTTGGGGAAATGCCATTGCTGCCAGCCGGACTCGGGAAATCCGACCGTCCGGGATGAGAGGGGGGCTTACGGAAACGTGATAGGTCTACGGAAGCTCCTCTTGCTTGATGCCGCCGAAACGTTAGAGGATTTGCGTATTCCACCAGGGAATCGCTTGGAGAAACTTTCAGGCAATCGCCAAGGGCAACATAGCATTCGCATCAATGACCAGTGGCGTATATGTTTTCGCTGGTCAGAGGGCGACGCTTATGAAGTAGAAATCGTAGATTATCATTAGGAGGTCGCCACTATGAGGACAAAAAAGCTTGCACCTATCCACCCGGGTGAAATTCTTATGGAAGAGTTTCTTAAACCGTTGGGCATCAGTCAGTATAGATTGGCCAAGGACATCAATGTTCCAGCCCGTCGGATAAACGAAATCGTTCACGGTAAGCGATCCATTAGTGCTGATACGGCTTTGAGACTATCCCGTTATTTCAACCTTTCCGAACGATTTTGGTTGAACCTCCAGGCAAGATACGATCTAGAGATGGAGAAGGACAAGTTCAAAGGCCGAATCGAATCTGAAGTGAAAGTATTTGAACTACAAAGCGCCTAACCCTTGCACCGGACGGCCGAAATCCTTGCCGTTTCTAAACGACACTGTTTTATACATACTGCGTTTGGATTAATCAGAAGGGGTTAAGGGAAATACCCATCACCGGACAGGGGGGATAGTTACAAAGTGGGTTTCCGATCCGTGTCCATAGCTTGTCTTGCCACGCTTCACTGATCTTCGAAGAGGATATCCAGGAATTGCCTCATGATTCTTGCCGTTGCGCCCCAGATGATCCTCCCCTCGTATTCAAACCGGTAGCTGAGGACCTTTTTACTTCCGCTGGAATACATCTCCTCCGTCCAGCGATCTTCTTCCAAAAAAGCCTCGAGGGGAATCTCGATCAGCTCCTCGATCTCCTCTTCGTTTATGGAAAAGGGATAAGGGTAGGCGATCTCGGCGACGACGGGGGTAATGAGATAGCCCGAGGTGATGGTGAATGCATCATCCAATTTTCCCAGAATCTCCGAATTCCCCCGGGGTAGGCCGATTTCCTCGAAGGTCTCCCGCAAGGCGGTTGCCTCCATATTTTCATCTTTCTCATCAACAACACCCCCGGGAAAGGAAATCTGCCCCTTATGGTGTTTCACCATCTCGGTCCTTTTCGTGAAGAGAACGTACGGGCGGCCTCCTTTTTCGAAGAGGGGGACGAGCACCGCCGCCCGAATCCACCGATCCGTTGAGACCGTTCTCCTTCTCCGTTCGGATAGGACCTTTCTAATTCTTTTCCTCAGTTCCATACCAGTGATAAAAGAGACGGTTCTGCAGTGTTGCAGTACTGCGGTAAAAAGATGGTGCTGCGGTGTTGCAGTCAAATAGAAATCTCTATGATGTTGCGGTGCCGGATGAATTCGCGCCCAGAGGTCCCTTGCCACTTTTTCTGAAGTCTCTATAAGCTGCTGGGCGAGGCAGTCATAACCCGGATACATAAGGGGATGTGCGATTGGAATATGAGGCCCGCGGGAAAGGCTTGCCCCGGCCTTTGGACTATTCCATCCTCCAATAGCGGCATGAGATCCCTTTATCTTCACGATCAATAACCGCCCGGATCACCTTCTCGACCCTTTCCACCCGTCCCGTAGAGGTTACGCTGAAGGCATTGCTCTTCACGTCAATAATCGGGCTAATTCTGCCATATACCTCATCGTTGTTAATCACATCCTTCAGCTCTTCTTTCCCCTCAAAGGGCTTTTCACGTCGATATTCAATAATTCCTTCCACCATTGCCTCATCGATTCCCTCATCAAGGCACATCAAAACTTCCTTACCGACGGTATTGACGTTTATCATTCCGTTTGAGTAGATGGTGAGGTATTTGGAAATCTTACCGTAAATCTCATCCGTAACATCCTTGATCATGAGGAGCTCTGAGAGGGTGTCCAGGGGGGCATTCTTACATTCATAGGGGGGATCCAGGCTGCCGTAATAGGCGGTCTCCGCCCCCTCTGGCAGGGGTTCATCATCGGGATCGATCCAGTCGATGATGGAGTCGAGAATTCCCATGTCCACCTCAGCCCTCTCAAAAAGAATGGATATGGCCTTAGATAGAGCATCACGGATCTTAGGGTCCGCCTTTTCATTTCCCATCACGTTAATGTTTATCTTGGTGTTTTCATCCTCGGTCACCACTTTGACGAACCCCCCCCCAACGGGAATGGGTGGGTAGGATTTGGCCCAATCCTCATCGAGGTTATCGGTATCGGTGTTCTCCACGTCGTACTTAAGGTAGGAGATGGCGATATTAACCCCGGATTTGGCCAAATAACATGCCTGGACGTCATTTCTAAAATTTCCCGCGATCATCAAATCCACCTGGGTCGAATAATTCACCTCGACAGTAAGGGTGACCAAGATGGCCGTGATCAACAGGGTTAAGATGAGGGCAACCCCCTTTTCGCTTTTCCGCAAAAGGTCGATCACATTACCTCCCAGCCATGGGAACGGGGACGATACAGGAGAATGCGATTCGCTCTCGCCTCGGATCCCTCATAACGAGCACGACCTCAATGGCCTTAGGCAGTCCGCCCTTTATCCGCGAATCCCAGTCGTCAACCCATTCCCCGCCATCATAGTACCTGAAGTTGATAGCATCAACTCCTTCTGCCAGTTCCAGGGACCTTCCCCCTTCCTCGAGGGTCCCATCCACATTCCAATCCTCCCTCCTGAAGAGGAAGGATTCTCCCGTCTCCTCGTCCTTCTCCAGGTAATATCCGATCTCGCAGAGCTCGGATTCCTTGCTATCCTTCACCCATCGAATATGGGAGAGGGAGGTGAAATGGAGTGAATCGAAGGGGAGATCATCCTCATCTTTGTCCTCTCCCAAGAGGCCGGTATTGCTTTTTTCAGAAGTTGTAAAATAGGTGCTTGCGATCTCCTCGGACATTCGGTTCAACACGAGCCTTGCCTGGGCATAAGCATTTCCCCGGTTTTCCATTGCGGTAAAGACTTCCATACTGGAATTGAAGGCGTTATAGATAATGGTCAGGATCACCACGAGAATGCCAACGGAGATCACGACTTCCAAAAGGGTAAATCCAGTCCTGACCGATAATGGAGGATATTTCAGCAGGGACCTCTGGGGTCCTCCCTGTTTAAGGGACAAAGAATCCATATCTATTCGATTTTGGTATTGGTTATATAGGCGACCACGTCGACCTTTCTCTCCCGTATCCCATCCTTCCATACTATTGAGAGGTCAACCCTCCGAGCTTCCTCAAATGAGGTCTCAGAAACGGCCTTTTTCCAGGTAAATTCGGGGAACTGATCCTCGAAATTCCCTTCCTCATCTCCCAATTCGGGAAATCCCGTCGCTTCAATTTCGCCCATCTTTTGACGGGCAAGGATGGTGGCAATGGTCATATCCCTGGAGAGGTTGTAAAGCCGAATACTCTGGTTTTGAGCCCGGAGGCAGGTGATCAAAACGATGGAAACGATCAACAGGGAGATTAACACCTCCATGAGGGTAAACCCTCCGGGGCCACTTCCCTTACCTCTTCTCCGAAAACTCCACGTACCGGTCATAGATTCTGACCTTTCCCGTAAGGGGCATAACCAAAAGGGAGTAATGCCTCCCCCTTTTATCCCCCAAATGGATGATGGTCTCCTCGACCCAACCATTGGGAAAGAACTGGGTGAAAGCCTCCCCACCGTAAACCTTTCCCCGGTGTTGGGTAACGATATCCTCGAAATGGATACTGCCCGGGAGCCTTACCCTCGAAGAGAGCACGGAGGGGTCCTCCTTGAACTCCTTCCCCTCATCCAGATAGGTCACCCAATACTCGCCCCTCTTCAGGTCATAATTGAGACGGTAGTAGGTATGGCGGATGGCGGCCTCGTTGAATAGGTACTTGATGGTACTCGCCAACCGACGAGAACTGCTTTTGATGTGGTATTCGGTGAGGTCCCGTAATTTAGGGGTTAGAAATGTCAGGAGCACTGCCAGGATGAGGAGGACCGCGGAGAGTTCAATGAGGGTTAGCCCCGTTTCAGTACCATTACCTCTATGGCTCATCTCTTCGCCGCCATCCTGCTAAAGATCAATCGAGGTTCCAATTCTCTATGTCGGCATCCTTTCCCTCTCCGCCTTCCACGCCGTCAACCCCATAGGATACCAGGTCGAAATCCTTGTGCACTCCGGGGTGAAGGTAGACGTAGAGATTCCCCCAGGGGTCCTTGGGAACTTTATCCAGATATCCCTCCTCTTTCCAATTCTTGGGGATCACCCCGGTGGTAGGCTTCGTCACCAAAGCTTCCAGCCCCTGTTCGGTTGATGGGTAGCCCCCATTATCTAATCGATAGAGATTGAGGGCTGTCTCTATGGCCTTGATGTCCATAATGGCCTTGGTACGCCTGGCCTCCTCCGGACGTCTCATAATTTTGGGGACGATGATAGAGGCTAATATGCCCAATATCACCACCACAACCAAAATTTCGATCAAGGTGAACCCTCCCTGGCCTCTCGGTATCCTCGGTCTCATGTGCAACCTCCAATGGTTATCTTATTATTTGGTTCATCTCGAACATGGGCAAGAGAATGGCTAATACGATAAAGAGGACGATTCCCCCCAGAACCAGAATAACAAAGGGGCCAAGCAGGGAGGTCATCCTCGAGATTATCGTTTCAACCTCGTTGTCGTAAGCTTCTGAGACCTTGAAAAGCATCTGTTCCAGCTCGCCCGTCTTTTCTCCGACGGCGATCATATGGGTAACCATGGATGGGAAGATGTTGCTCCTCCTGAGGGGCTCGGCAATGGACTCCCCCTCTCGAATACCCTCCTTGGCGGATTCGATGGCCTCCGAAATGACGGCATTGTTGACAACGGCCCTTGCGATATCCATCGATTGGAGCAGGGGAATGCCGCTATTGAGGAGAATCGCTAACGTCCTTGCAAAACGAGTTGTCACAATTATCCTCAGCAATTTCCCCGTGATGGGGAGCTTCAGGATCATACGGTCATAGTTTCGATGGCCGTTTTCCGTGGCCACATATTGCCTCAAGGCAAGCATACTGCCTCCGATAACCACCAAAAGGACCCACCAGTAATCCCCGAGAAAATCGGTCACCGAGATTAAGACCAGGGTTGGAATGGGAAGGGCTTGCTGAAGTTCATCGAATATCCTCACAACCTTAGGGACGACGTATACCAAGAGAAACGAGAGGATTGCGATACCGACAAGGGCTAAGATAATGGGATAGCTCAAGGTGGACAATACTTTATTTTTCAGTATTACCTGATTTTCCATGAAATCGGCTAACCTCTTGAGTATGATATCCAATGCGCCGCTGGATTCGCCCGCATTGATCATGTTGACGTAGAGTTCCGAAAATACCTTTGGGAATCGGCTCATGGCATCCGCCAGGGAGCTTCCCTCGTTCACGCTCTCCCGAACTTGAGTGATCACCTTTTTAAGCCGAGCGTTCTCCGTCTGGTCAATGAGGGCGTTTAAAGCTTCCACGATGGGGAGGCCTGCTCCCACCAGGGTTGCCATCTGACGGGTCATTATGGAGATATCCTGAATTCTTACCCGGGTGAACAGTTCTCCGATGGATACTCCCTCGGCCACCGATTTCTTCGTATGCCTATCCGTCATGATCTCGGTGGGGAATATCCCTGACCTTCTCAGCTTCGCCCTCGCCAGCCGGGGGCTATCGGCATCGATGATCCCCTTGGCGATCCTCCCGGTTCCATCTAGGCCTCTGTATTCATAGACGGCCACTTATTCTCCCTCCTCATTGGGCGGCGACATCCTCCTGAGTGACCCGGACCACCTCTTCAATGGTGGTTACCCCCTTGAGGACCTTCTTCGCCCCGTCCTGCCGGAGGGTTAGCATTCCCCTGGCAATCGCTGTTTTTTTGATGGTATTGGAGTCGTAATTTTTCAGGATGAGAGAGCGGATATCGTCGTCCAAGGCCAGAAGCTCGAAGATTCCCGTTCTTCCATGATACCCCGTCCCCAAACAATTTTCGCAGCCAATGGCTCGGTAGACGGGTTTCGTATCCGCTCCCTTGGAATCAATACCGATCTCCCTCAGTTCCTCCCCGCTGGGGAAGTATTTCTGGCTGCAATCCGGGCAGACGATTCTGACGAGCCTCTGGGCCATGATGGCGATGAGGGAGGATGAGGCCAGAAAGGGCTCGATACCCATGTCGATGAGCCTCGTGATGGCGCCCGCTGAATCGTTGGTATGCAGGGTGCTGAAGACCAGGTGTCCCGTTAAGGAGGCCTGTATGGCTATCTCCGCTGTCTCAAGATCCCTCACCTCCCCAACCATGATCACGTCCGGGTCCTGACGGAGGATGGACCGTAATCCATTGGCGAACGTGAGGTTAATCTTGGGGTTGACCTGGATTTGACCGATTCCCTTTATTTGATACTCGATGGGATCTTCTACGGTAATGATGTTCTTATCCGGGGAATTGATCCTTGTGAGGGCGCCATAGAGTGTTGTTGTCTTACCGCTCCCGGTTGGGCCCGTGAGGAGGATGATCCCGTGGGGCCGATGGATCAGTCTATTGAAGACCTTCAGCTTGTCAGCCAAAAACCCGATATCCTCTAACTTCAAGAGGACGCTGGTTTTGTCCAAAAGCCTCATGACGATGCGTTCCCCATGGGCAGTCGGGATGACGGAAACCCGGATATCGATGTCCTTCCCGGCAATAGTGACTCGAATTCGGCCGTCCTGAGGGAGTCGCTTTTCGGCGATGTTCAGACCGGCCATAATCTTCACCCGGGAGGTAATGCTCGGTTGGATCCGCTTGGGGGGGGTCAATACATTATAGAGAATTCCATCAACGCGGTAACGAACTACCAGATCCCTTTCGAATGGCTCAATGTGGACATCGCTTGCCCGCTGCTTGACGGCCTGAAAGAGGATTGAATTCACCAAACGAATCACTGGAGCTTCATCGGATGCATCGAGCAGATCGGTGGGCTCCTCCAGAGCGCTGGTAATGATATTAAGGCTGTCCTCGTCGAAGTCCTCGATGATTTGCTGGGCCGTATTGGAATCCCTATCGTATACCTGATTGATGGAATCGATGATAGCCCCTGGGGGTATCACCACGGGTTTAACTTCCTGATTCAAGAGGATCCTGACGTCGTCCAACGGATAGATATCCAGGGGATTCGAAGTGGCCACCAAAACCCCATTCCCATCACGTTTGATGGGCAAGATCCCGTGTTTCTTCGCGAAGTGAATGGGTAAGGCCGAGCAGAGCTCTGGATCCACGTCTTCAATCGCAACGTCTCGCAGAAAGGGGATTCCCAATTGAAGGCTCAAGGCGTATAAGACCTGGGATTCGCTGGCATACCCCAACTTCACCACGATATCCCCGAGCCTCCCCCCCTTCTCCTCTTGGATGCTCAGCCCCTCCTCCAGCTGTCCTCGCTCTAAGGCAGAAATCTTGAGAAGAATTTCCCCAAGGGGTCTATCCCTCAGCCCCTGTGCCTCGGTCTCGGATAGCATAGACCACGTTTCCCCTCCATCCTCGGCACTCTCCAACGCGGTAATGCTCTCTTCCGAACTCGAAGGGGGGGATTCCCTCTCCTCCTCGGTTTCGAGGGCTGGTTCCGGATTACGGGGACGGGGGAATGTTTCCTCGATTCCGCCTTCTTCGGCTTCCTTTGGGCCGGGCTTGGGAGACCCCTCGATCAACCGTTGAATCAGTTTTTTGACCCGATTGTTAGATCCCTTAGGAAAAGGCGGTCCTTGCGTCGAGTTATTCAATTTCCATAATCTCCCTGGCCAATTGATGGTAATCGTAGGCGCCCATCGATCGGGGTTCATACTCTAGAATGGTGATTCCCCTTCGGACGGCTTCATTCAGTCTCGTATTCTTTCGGATGATGGTGTTCAAAAGGAGTTTACCGAAAGCCGATTGTATCTTTTCCCTGACGATCCATGATTCCCGCAGGTTTCGCTCGAAAAGGGTTAACAGGAGATAAACCTTGATGTCCAACGAGAGATCCTCCATCAGCGTTCCAATGGTTTCCATGATCTTTTCGATCCCATACAACGATAAAATGGACGATTGGACGGGGATTATGACCGCGTGGCTTGCCACCAAGGCGTTGATGGTTAGTAGCCCAATGGATGGAGGACAATCAATGATGATGTATTCATAGAGATGCTTTATCGACTGCAGTTTGTCGATGAGCTTGGTCGTTCGATGGGAATCAGTGATCAACTCCGTCTCCAAGCCCGCCAGATCTATGTTGGCGGGGAGGATATCTAAATTGGGCTTTATGGGGAGGATGGTATCCGTAAGGCTCCGAGTTCCGTCTGAAAGGGTCTCGTAGATGGATTTTTCCAGGTTTTCGACGTCGATGCCCAACCCAAGACCGCAGTGGCCCTGGGGGTCCAGATCCATTAACAAGGTTCTCTTCTTATACGCGGCCAGGAAGGCGGAAAGGTTGATGGCGGTGACGGTTTTGCCCACCCCTCCCTTTAGATTGCAGATGCTGAGAACCTTTCCCTTCTTTCCTCCCTTGTTCTCCTCGATCTGGTATAGCCAATCCTTAAGAATTCGAATCCGGTCGTCTACGTCATGGGGTTTTTCTTGTATTTTTTCTCTCACTGTTCCATATCCCCACGTTTCGGGCTGGGACTAAGCCCCGGGCTCGAGGTACTCTGACCCCCGCTCCCCCCCGGCGCTGGATTTTCGAAATACCGATCTATATCAATACCTCCCTTTTTCCCCTTCCGGATTCTGCTTTCCTCCTGAAACTCCTTAATCTCATCCCTCTTCTCCTCATAGAAACCCTCTAGGTCTTTTGAGGTGCGGATAATATGGGGTGTCAAGACGATGAGGAGATTGTTCTTGCGCCCCGAATGTTTGGTTGCCTTGAAGAGGTTCCCCATCAAGGGGATGTCTCCTAACCAGGGGACCTTTTGGATAGAGTCATCAACGCTATCCTGGATGAGACCACTGAGGACGACCGGCTGATGGTCCTTCACGACGACGGTGGTCTTTGTCGACCTCTTGTTGGTTACCAGGTCTGTCGCTCCCGTGATCTGCCTCTCTGAGACATTGGAGATCTCCTGGTAGATTTCGAGCCTGACGAAATCTCCCTCGCTGATCTGGGGGGTAATGCGAAGGGTCAGCCCCACATCTTTCCGTTCTATTTCCTCCACGGGAAATCCACTGGCAGTTGCCGTGGTCCTCACCTTAAAGGGGATGTTTTGGGCGACAATGAGTTCCGCCTCCTGGTTATCCATGGTCAGCAGGTGGGGAGTGGCTAGGATGTTGACGTCGGTATCGGTCTGAAGGGCACGGACCATTGCAGCGATGTTTAAGAAGGTTTCCCCCCCAAAGGAGATGGTTCCATCGGCCGCCCCGAGAATGAGTCCCGTCAAATCGAAGGGGCTGGTCCGGGCCTGATTGATGTCCCCAAAGCTCGTTCCACCGAAGGGCTTGGTTGTGGCATCCCGGAAGCTCTTATCGTATTCGACATTGGAAAATTGCCATTCCATCCCCAGTTCCCTC
>DAOVGJ010000224.1 GCA_030672465.1 Pseudomonadota bacterium
GATAACGACGTCAATACACATGTCGTTCAGGCCTAAATAACTTTCTGGATTGAGTAAATTTTGAACTCCTTCCTTTTTTTCCTACGATTAGATGTCTCTCAGAAGCAATAAAGTAAACTTTCTGAGATCTTTTTCTTCATCCAATTGCCTTGTCCTCCGGATAATTTCATCACGGCGCGATGTTGGATAGACGGGTGAGGAAAGATGGTTAAACTTCTCTATTAACTCCTCCCAGGTTAAGGGATTTTCTGGATCTCCCTTTGGATAATCTACCTTGGCTGAATATGATTTGCCTTCTCGGGTTAGGATCTCCACCGTAGCTGGCCACTGCTTGGGGAAGACCTTCTCCAATTCAGGATTTTCCACACAAGTGATTTTATCCATCATCGCTTTAACCTGGGGTGAATTCATCTTATCCGGGGTATATTCATCCAGAGACGCTTTCCCATGAAGGATGGCAACAGCCGCTCCAAAGGGCATACTGAACTGGGCATCTACCACTGACCGGGGGTTATATTTCAACTCCTCGGGCCTAACAATGATAGGAAAACCGGTCTTCAATATTCCCAGCGTCACCTTTTCCACCTCATCTGGTTTCAAGCGGTTTTGTTCCATAATCCTCAAGATACCGTCGATAGGAGCTTGCTTGTATCGGCAGCAGGCATGAGGCTTGATGCTGGTCCTCAAGATCTGATAGGACTCTGCCAATCCTTCCAGTACCTCGCTGGGATCCGACGAGGCTGAGTAGGCGTGGAGAAATCCATTTCTTCCCTCCAGGATCGTCGAAGGTCCCTTAAATCCCTTTTTGGCAAGGAGAGCGGCAATAATCCCACTGTGGGCCGCCCAACCCGGGTGCATTCGCTTGGTCCATGCGCCATCGGCAAGGAACTCCATAGAACCTGCGGCCTGACTTCCAACAATCCCCATCATATTGAGCATCTGCCCTTCGTCGAGCCCAAGGATTTTTGAGGCAGCCACAGCAGCCCCAAAAACGCCACACGTCCCGGTCGGATGGAACCCCTGGGCATAGTGGGCGCTGGGTGTCAAGGCCTTTCCCAACCTGACCGTCACCTCGTAACCCACGACGGCCCCTTCGATGAACTTCTTGCCATCAGCTCCCACCATTTCACAGGCGGCAAAAACCGCCGGAAATACGGCCACCCCGGGATGAAGTGAGGCCTCATTATTCACGTCGTCCAATTCCAGGGAATGGGCTGAGGTTCCATTGGCCAAGGCGGCATATTGATAGGATGCCCGCATGCCCGTTCCGATGATTACGCCTCCTTGGGGATCCAATCCCAAATCCTCAACCAATCCATACATCGCTTTCGTCGATTCCACCATGGAACCCCGAGAGGCCACGCCCAGGAAGTCCAAGGTCAAATATTTTGTCCTATCGATCACTTCTTCAGGCAAATCTCCACACTTCACGCTCTGACAGAAATCAACAAGTTTGCGAGTAATGTCCATTTCCATCCCCCAATCCTTTCTTCTTTTAATGAGTGTATTTTTTTCTAACCCCGACACGTTGACCAATGTCCACCGGAAGGGTCTCTCTCATACGCTTATTCATTTGGATGATTGTGATATCCTTCTGGTTAGATAGGGTAGCCTTTGCCTCCTGCATCCAGGCACCATATATCTCGATAAGATCACCTTCCTTGATATCTAACTCCTCCATTGCCTCCTTGCTAATGGCCGCAGTACCCCCTTCCACAATATCTTCCCCCACGGTTACGGTTATTTCCTTGCCGTACTGAGGAGCAGCATAAGTCCTGCCCTCAACCTCCCGGTAAAATACATTGCCCATGTCTATTACCTCCCGATATTTTCCGTATTACAGGGCCTGAGAGAACAGTTCAACGATATTCATCACCTTGAGACCATCTCCTTCTTCGAGGCTTTGCTGCAAGTTCTGCTCGCACCACGGGCAGCAGGAAACTATTGCCGAACCTCCCACGTTCTTCGCATGCTCTATCCTCACCCTGCCAACATCTTTGGCCAGGGTATCATTCGAGAGCTTCATGCTACCCCCAGCGCCACAACATATGGACTCCTCTCTCGTCCTTTCCATCTCAACCAATTCGGCCCCTTTCACCATTCGTATGAGCTCCCTGGGTGCCTCATAAACGCCGCAGTTTCTGCCCAAACGGCAGGGATCATGATAGGTGATCTTAAGCCCTTTCATCTCCTTGTTTGCAACAAGCTTATCCTTGTTTTCCGCCAACACTTGAGAGATGTGAAAGAATTGGGGCATCTCAACACCCGGAAGATACTTAGGATAATCGATTGTAAAGGCCCGATAGCATTCCGAACACCCCGTTATCACCTCCTCAACGCCCCTCTGATGGAATCGGCCGATAAGATCACGTCCATTTTTTATGAACTCGTGCTCGCCGCCCAGCCTCAGAACTGGTTCACTGCAACAGAGTTCATCTTCTGCCAAGTAAGCAACGGATTTCCCGACTTGTCGCAAAAGCTGGACCGATGCCCTCAGCATCTCACCAAATTCAAAAGCAGAGAGACACCCCGTATAAAAAAGGGTCTTTCCAGCCTTAGGCAAATCTAACCCTTCAGCCCATCTCCCCTTTGTATTCTCCCTTCCGAACGGGTTGGCATTCCACTTTACGCTTTCTATCACCTCATCATGAATTGGGTAGCATATTTGTTCATCAGAACAGATTATCCTCAACCTCTCTATGGCTTTGCCCGGAATATCGATGTTCTTCGGACAAACCTCAGCACATGCGCCGCATTGGGTACAATTGAATAAACCGTAACGAACCGCCTCCGACACCCTCCCTGCCGTATCCAGTGGATTGAAGGCGGATCTGGCCAGCTGAGTCTGATACATGGGGCCTATAAAAACATCCCAGGAGCCTTTAATAGTCGGGCAAACGGCCAAACAGGCCAAACAGCCAATACATGCTGACATATCCCTTGTTTTCGCCACCTCAGACTGGTGCACCTTCATTTGCCTCTTTGAAATATCGTCTTGTCTGAGGAGCCACGGCTTTAGTTTTTGATACCTGCTGTCGGCAATTTCCCTGTCGATTACAAGGTCCTTAATCACGGGAAAATAAGGCAAGGGTTCCAAAACCATTCCATCTTCCGCCGGTTCCTTGCAGGCCAATTTGGGCTTTCCATTGACCATGATCGTACAGCTCCCACAGAGATACTCCCTACAGGACAACCTCCAAGCAATATTGGCACTATGCTTCTCATTTACGTTATCTATGGCCCGCCATATCCTCATGCCTTCATAGTGATCGACGGAATACTCCTCATATCTCGGTTCAGTATCTACTTGAGGATCGTAACGGAAAACCTTGATCTTCAACGGCTCGCTCATGGAATTGCTCCTCCAATACTGATGGTCTCGTAAAAAGTCATAAATCAGACGGCACAGTAAAAAGCTCCAGATGCAAGGCGCGCGAATCTTTAGGAATGAGGCGTACTTACTAGTACGCCGCAGTGACTAAAGATGAAGTGCAACGCCGCAGATGGACTTTTTACGAAGCCGTCAATACTGATTTACTATTAATCGGTCACCAAGAAGAACCCTCACCCATCAATCTTACCGGAAGTGGGAAAGATGGGCATCTCTACCTCTTCCGGATCGAGGATTGTTTTCACGATGGGGCGCTTCTTAAGTACCAACCGGCCATCCTTGTCCTGAGATACAATGATATTAGCTACCCATTTTTTGTCAGGCAATGGGAGATCTTCCCTGAAATGGCCGCACCGACTCTCCTTCCTCACCAAGGCTGCCCGGGCCATTGCCTCCAGACATACGACCATACTCCGGACATCCATGGCCTCAATAAAATCGACATTAAAGGACCTGCCAATGTCGCTTAACCGGGGCATTCGATTTTGCTTGATTTCTTCTATCGTATCTAAGGCGTGCTTCAACTTCTCCTCGTTTCTTGCAATACCCACGTAATCCCACGACAGGTTCTTAATTTCATTTCTCACCGTAAGAGGATTGATCCCATTATCGCCTGAAACGACATCCGATAGCTCCCCTTCCACCCTCGATAATTCTTCCCCAAAGTTGACCATGTTGATCTTATCAAAGGAACCCGATAGGGCAGCGCCTGCCGCATTTTCTCCTGCGATCTTCCCGGAAACCTGCAGATCCGGCAATGAATTCGATCCCAGCCGATTTCCGCCATGAACCCCTCCCGCGCTTTCGCCTGCCGCAAAAAGATTCTTTACCCTCGTCTCCCAATTCGTATCCACTACTATCCCCCCATTTTGATAATGAGAAGAGGGATAGACGATCATTGGCTCCTCACGAACATCTATTCCGTAATTCAATGCCCTATCAAGCATGGCAGGCAGACGCTCTTCGATCAATTTAGGGGGAACATGGGTCAAGCTTAAATAAACGCCACCATCTTTTGTTCCACGTCCCTCTTTTACCTCGAAGTAGATACACCTCGATACGAAATCCCTGCACGCGAGTTCCAACTGTTTGGGGTTGTAGCGCTCCATAAACCGCTCCCCCTTTGTATTGTGCAACCTCCCCCCATCCCCTCTTACTCCTTCGCTTATCGATTGTCCTGCGATCGATTCAGGGGCGATATATCCGGTCGGGTGAAATTGGAAAAGTTCCATGTCGATCAATTCAGCACCTATCTCCAAAGCCATCCTATTAGCATCTCCGGCTTTTCCATAGGGTGCAAAGCAAAACTTAAATACCTGACCACATCCACCGCTTGCAAGGATGATCGCTTTTGCCCTAAAAACCAGAAACCTCCCCTTTTTCATACCATACGCAACACACCCAACGACCCTATCTTCCTCTTTCAGTACTTTTAGTACCACGCAATCCGCCAGAACACTTATCTCCCTCCTCAGGATCTCGCATTGCAGTCCCCTTATTACCTCTCCCCCGGTTTTATCACCGCTCATGCAGGTTCTCGGATAGGAATGACCTCCGAGCTGCCTCTGGTAGTAATTCTGGTTTTCGTCCCGGTCAAAAAGGGAACCAAAGCTTTCGAGCTCTTTAAACCTATCGGGCGCATTTTTACAGAGAATCTCAACCAGCTTTTGATTATTTATCATTCCTCCACCAATACAGGTGTCCTGAAAATGAACCTCCCAGTTATCCCTTGGATCCGCATTGCCAAATGCAGCCGCATAGCCAGCCAAGGCAACAGGTGTACAGCCACTGTGCCCAAACAGGCCCTTGACCGCCATATAGGTCCTGGCGCCTAACGCATCGGCTGCTATAGCAGCCCGCATGGCAGCACCTCCTCCTCCGATGACTAAAACATCAGTATCAATAATTGTGGCATCTCTTATCATTTCCCTAAATACCCCCTTTTCGAATCTTTCAGAAGAATGAATAAGTCTTCCCCTCTCCAAATGCCCGTTAGTCCTCACGGCAAATTCGGACAACCTCTTCTAAGGATAAGCCCGCGAGGGTCAATGGGTTTGGAAAATACCTGGCTTTTGGATCCAACCCCTCTTCCTCATAGATTTGATAAGCATTCTTATAGACCTCCTCCAGTACGTTGGGGGTCATCGAATTACCATGCGAATCAATTCCAACTATCAATGGGCCAAACTTCTCCATTTCAAATACCCAAACCGCCTCTGGATAACCCAACTCCAGCCACTTTACATCCACCTTTTGAATGGCGTTTCCATAGCAAACGGCACAACC
>DAOVGJ010000153.1 GCA_030672465.1 Pseudomonadota bacterium
AAAGCCGAAGGGCTGCGTTACGCTTCATCTTTCGTCATTGCGGCGTACTGGTAAGTACGCCTCATTCCTCAAGATTCGCAAGCCTTGCATTTGGAGCTTTTTACTTTGCCGTCCCATTTTTGACTTTTTACGAGTTCATCACTACTCAATCTTGGGAAATTGACTTACGTGGCCAAAAAGGGGGGGTCTTTCGAGGCCCCCTCCTTAGCGAAAGAAGATGTGGATGTCTCCTGACTCGATCTTCCGCCGAATGAGGAGTTGGATCTTTTTACGGATAAATCCCCTGGTGGCGGGGATGAGGAGGACAAATCCCACGGCGTCAGTGAAGAAACCGGGGGTCAGGAGCAAGATGCCTCCCACCAGTACCAATGCTCCGTTGATCAGTTCCCCCGTTGGCATCCGCCCTTGGGAAAGATCCTCCTGAATATTGCGGATAATGGTAAAACCCTGGTGACGCATCATAGAGCCGCCCAGTATCCCCGTGAGGATGATGATAAAGATGGTATTGAGCGTTCCTATCCGGCTCCCGATCTCGATGAGAAGCAGGATCTCCATCAGGGGAACGATGATGAAGATGAGGATAAGGCGCATGTGGAGTCAATCCCCCCTTTTGGAAAAAGGCCTCCTAAGATAAGCTGGCCAATGAGCCAATTCCGGAGGTAAACCGGGGCTTCAGAAAAACTGCCTCAGCTTCAAGAGAAAAAAGGTCGCCCCAATCACGAGAAGTACCACCATGGCGATGAAGGGCAAAAATACGGCCAGGGCCGCCCTTCCCGTGCCGATGCGGTGGATTTCCCTCAGACCGACGATCTCGATGACCAATGCATAGATGGGGATGAGCAGGCTCCCAACGAAGGGCACTAATGCAAAAATCTGGGTTGACCACGAATAGGCAATAACCCGGAAGGTGGCCTCAAAGCCCCTTCGATTCCCCCCGACCACCATTAAGCACAGGTGAATGATAGCACTGCCGAGAAAAAGGATGGCCAAAACGATAAGCGGGAGCGCGATGGTTATTACCACCAAATGGGTCGTGGCCATTCCAGGGAATTGCCCGAGGCGAAGGATAAATACCTGCTGCCATGTAAGGCCTAAAACGCCTCCCAAGACCCCCAAGATGAGGGCGAAGATCAAGGGATTTATCACCCCCCTGCGCGTGGGCATCCGACGGTAGAAGTGGGTGGGGGAAAAGAGTACCTCTCTCAGCGTGGACAGAAATCCCTGGAAGAATCCCAACCTCTCCATGTCCTCCCAGGGACAATATTCCCCTCCTTCAGCGGGTCGATATGGGGTTGGCCGCCTTTCCCCCCTCATATCAAGTGAATATTCCCTAACCTGGACCACAGCCCCGATGGAATGGAGAGCCTCGACGTATCGATCTCTCTCTTTTTCCGTCAATCCCCTTTTGACCACGATTGGGGCTCTATGGACCAATTGTTCTGCCCTCTCAAGGGAAAGGTTGAATCGAGCCTGGAGCCCTTGAATCACCCTCTCCCGTTCCCCAACCGTATCGGCGGCAGGGCCCTCGAAAAGGATCTCATATCCCTTTTGGTCAACATTCTCCATCACCATGTCCTCTGAAGAAGGAATGCCTCTTTTTTAATACAAAACGGAATGTAAATCAATACCCATTGCCGGAAGGCTCATTGGATAAGCGAAACCAACGCCCATTCAACTGGAGTGTCCTTGGTTCCTGGAGAAAATCGTTATCCCTGAGCGCCGATACGGTTTCTGATTGATTGAAACGCAAATGAGCAAGATCGGCAGCGATGATAGATTATGTGTTTCCTCTTGAAATATGGTTTCTCATTAAATATTGAGGGCTTAAACTGCTGAGAAACTCGATAATCTAATCAAAACCAGTTTAACGTACCAGGCTTTGTGAAGCGCGAAGCATTGCGGTGAAAGCAGCGGGCAAAAAGGCCCCCGGCAATAATGGTCGCACGTCCTCTCTATCTCAAAGCCTGAGTCAAGTCCTCGATGAGATCGTCCGCGTTTTCGAGACCGATGGGCAGCCCAAGAAGATTGGTGTTTTTGTGTCCGGGCCTTCTATTGAGGCACGGAGCTCGATAAAGCTCTTTGGCCCTCCAAGGCTGGTTGCCCTAGTGAAAATCTTTAGGTTGGCTGCCAAGGCGAATGCGCTGTCTCGGTCTCCTCGGACTTAGAAAGACACCATCCCCCCAAAAAGAGCCATCTGCCGGCCGGCTATCTCATGTCCGGGATGCCCCTTCAAGCCCGGACAGTGAACCACCTCAACCCTGGGGTGCCGGCTTATGAATTTGGCTACCTTCAAAGCGTTTTCAGAGTTGGCACGCATGCGGTAGGGCAACGTCCTAATACCCCGAAGGACCAACCAGCACTCAAAGGGCGAAGGGATCCATGTTCACGGTGAGCATGTTCACGACGCCTTGCTCGATTTTCTCTTTCTTTATCATAGCCTTCTGCAATTATGCTTCCACCATCTCCCTTGCGATTCTTCCTATCAATGTCACCGGCAACAACACAGGTTTCTTTGTTATCTCTCTGAACAGTGCCCTTGTGTCTTGACCGAAACCTATGCAGTCCAAAATGACGAGATCGACATCTGACGTTTTGATTCTATGTGCTTTTTCCTTCAATTCCTCATAGGTCCCCGTATATGGAGAAATCGCTTCCGCAACAACTTCAAGGTGTGTTTTTTCCCATCTTCTCTTTAATGCAGGAATTTGATCAGGGGACGGCACGACCACACCCAATCTTCCCGTATCCAATACACTTTGAACCATATGCAGCATGATCCTATCGGGTCGCAGCAGTATTTTCTTGGATTCGATCTGGGGAAATTCCCCTGTGCAGAGGAGAATGATGATTTCAACGGGCTCCGCCTGGAAATCCGATATACACCGTTTCATCCGCTCTATGATGTGTTTTTCAGCTATTTTTACTTCGGTCCCATCTCTCATTCTTGTGATGAGGATATAGTCGTTCGGTCGCGGGTAAAATCTTTTTACCTCTTCCAGATCCAATCCGTCCAGGGCTCCTTTCTCAACAATCTCTATCTTTGGACCCAGAACATCACGTATTTCAGGAATCACGTCGATCCTCGGAGATTGCCCGATTGTCAAGGTTCCAACTCTCATCGATTCTTTCCCCCTCTGTATATGCAGGATTTGTGATCTCTACACCGAATGTCCCTCCCATCACACTCTTCCAAGCTGCTTTCCTCACCGCTTATTCCGGCCCCTCTTATGTCATCCACGATCTTGAGAAGCTTCTTTACCTTCACTTCTTCCCCTTCCACATCCATCACCGTTGATCCTTCCGCTCCATTGATCCCTCCCCTTCCAATCACCGTACATCTGACATCGGAAACAATTTCCGCCGCATCTTTTTCGGTGACAACCTTCCCAATCAGGGGAATCAAACCAACGGCCATTCCATACGATAAATCCTTATCTCTCCCAGCGGCTTTAACTGCTTCTTGAATGGAACCCGGGATCAGTTTCTCCAAGCCTATTGGAATGATGAGACGTGTTCCCTGGGCCAGCATCCCCGGGATAGCAGTTCCGGGATTTCCACCTCCCGGAGATCCAGCCATCATAGCCGCATTTCCATTCACGTCGATGGCATTTCCACTGATTATCACGACGTCTCCCCTGCCCAGTCCTTGTGCGACTTCTATTATCGTTTCATCGATATTCTTCACCGTGCCCTTTTCAATGAGCACACTGTGCGCATGTTCCCGCGATGAGTTTTTTGCAGTAACGGTTCCTCTCTGAGTGGTCCTTCCAGAAATCCGGAGAGGCATGCCGACCATCTCCTCGCAGATGGCGGAAACGGTTGTTCCCCCTTTGAGGATAATCTTTCCATTTTCAAAGGCCTCTTTGACCTCAGGCAGAGAGACGACCCCTTTTGCGATGAGTCTTTTCGATTCGCTCACA
>DAOVGJ010000178.1 GCA_030672465.1 Pseudomonadota bacterium
CCTCAGCTTTACCCTCTCTCCGATGACCTCCGCATCTATCACCCCGCAGAGGGTATCAAAGGATAACGATTTGCCCGAAATGCCGGTTAAGTAAGCAAACCTCGCAACGCACCGGCCCCCATTGCCACACATCTCCGCCTCACTGCCATCGGCATTGAAATAGCGCCATTGGAAGTCAGCACTGGGGGAATTTTGAACCAGGATCAGGCCATCCGCACCGACGGAAAGCCCTCGCCGGCAGACCCTCTTCACCCATTGGGGGAGGTCCACTCCCTCCAAAATTCCCTCCCGATTATCGATGATGATGAAATCATTTCCACTGCCGCTCATCTTATGAAAGAGAATCTTCATCATCCCCTCCTCGCCGACGTTTCAATGGAACCCCTGCCCACAGGGGGAAACCACCGGGGATGGAAAAAACCCACCCCTTGAATATTACCCCAGAAAATCGGGGATCTCCTCCCCTCGGACCAGATCCTCATAGCTCTCCCTTTCCCTGATGATATGAAAGTGATCTCCCCTGCAAAGCACCTCGCATACCCTCGGCCGAGAGTTGTAATTGGAAGACATGGAAAATCCATATGCGCCAGCGCTCATCACCGCCACCAGATCCCCCGACTTAAATTTGGGCATTCTTCTGTTTTTCGCTATAAAATCCCCGGATTCACAGATGGGACCCACCACATCAGCCACCATCTCCTCCTCCCCCCCCTTGGTCACCGGCAGTATCCCCTGAAATGAACCGTATAAACTCGGCCTGATGAGGTCATTCATTCCGGCATCTATGATGACGAAGTTCTTTTCCCCGGTCTCCTTGGTATAGAGGACCCGGCTGACCAAAATTCCCGCGTTCCCCACGATGACCCTCCCCGGCTCCAAGATCAGAGTGTAATCTAAATCCGAGACCTCCTCGACAATGGCCTCGGCGTATTCCGTGGGGTGGGGAGGAACTTCATCCTTATAGGTTATCCCTAGTCCCCCTCCAAGGTCGAGGTATTGAATTCCAATCCCCCTCTGGCCGAGGGCGTGGACCAATTCCTTCAACCTCCTTAATGCCTCCACGAAGGGCTGGAGTTCGATCAATTGAGAGCCGATATGACAATCCACACCGATGATATCAATGTGGGGTAACCCCTTGGCGAAGGTATATTCCTTTATGGCGAGGTTGAAATCGATCCCGAACTTGTTTTCCCTCAATCCCGTTGCGACATAGGGATGGGTTTTAGGATCGATATCCGGATTGACCCGTATGGCCACAGGGGCCCTCGTGCCCATCCTTCGCGCTATCTCGTCGATGTGGGCCAATTCCTGGGATGATTCAACATTGAACATCAAAATTCCTGAATTCAGGGCATATTCTATTTCCTCCTCCGTCTTTCCCACACCGGAGAAAACAACCCTCTTGGGATCTACCCCTGACTTCAATGCCCTGAACAGCTCTCCTCCCGACACCACATCCAGTCCCGCCCCCAGGTTTACGAATATCCTCAACAAGGCCACATTCGAGTTGGCCTTCACCGAATAACAGACCAAGTGCCGCAGTTTTTCAAATGCGGAGTCAAAGGCCTTGAAATGCCGCACCAATGTCCTATGACTATACAGATAGAATGGTGTTCCCACACGATCGGCTATGGTCGCTATGGGTACATCCTCGCAATAGAGGTTCCCATCCTTGTAGTGGAAATAGTGCATAACACTCCCCCATTGAGCCTCGGAGGGCTGGGGCTATTGAATATAAGTATACCTTACCCTTACCAATTCCGAAAAAGCGCTCTCGTTTTGATGCGGCGACCCATCGATGGCGGTGACACTGTAATCGTACTCATCGCCCATTCTAGCCCCCCTGTCCACATAGAAGGTTTCCCTCACAATTTCATCCGTTAGCCTCTCAAACTCCGGCTCAAATACCCTCCTCCGGTAAACGCGATAACCCACGACATCCGATTCGGGATTCGCAATCCATCTCAACTCCACACCGTGCGCCAGGGGAAAAGCCACGAGACCAGTTGGAGGAGAAGGAGGAACTAAGTCGACCGGGGCCACGATGATGGGACTCGAATTACCTCCCTCGATCAGAGTCTCGCCTGCCTTGATCACGCTCCTCACCGCATACCGATAATCCCTCTCATTCACCACTCGAGTATCCCGGTAGTGCGTATCCTCGATGGGTTTCGGGTTTAAGGGATGGAGCGGAAAACCCGCTCCCCTATCACTCCGATAGAGGTTGTATCCCGCGGCTTCCTCCACCGAAGTCCAGTTCAATTCCACCATACCATCACCAGCCACGGCCCGGAACTGCTTTGGCGGAGGAGGGGGGATATCCCACAGTACCTCAACCCTATTGGACCCCTGGCTGAAATGGCCCCTTCTATTAAAGGCCAGTACCCTGTATATATATTTTTTCCCAGCCCGTAACCCCTTATCGGCCCAGAAAACCCGATTGGCCTCGATCCAATGATTTTCCCCCGGAGCTAAATCAACTTCGGCGACGGGCACTAACCTCTCTGGACAACCCTTGCACTCCTCCCCTTCAATGTACCCCCTGAGAACCTTAAAACCCACTAAATCTACCAAGTCCGACCCGTCTGTATTCTCTCTGGGCAGTGACCACTGCAAAATCACCCGCCCCTCCCGGACTGAGGCCTCCAAATCCGCTATGGCCTCCGGGACGATGCGGTCGAAGGAAACAGGAGGTCCCTTTCTCCCACACGCTGCCCACAGGAAGAAGAGACAAAGGGGAAAAAAGAGAAAGAAAATTCTTCTCCTCGAGGCTATGCTTCTCAACCCTCCTCCTGAAAACCCTCAGGCCGAGGACTTAAGGGTCTGACGATCCGTGCTCCCAGTCCATGAGCTTGCTCAATCCCACCCAAAGCCGTCTTCGCCGGCCTCCATTCAGTGCCTCCTCTCCCCAAAGATCGCCGTCCCGACCCGGATCATGGTCGCGCCCTCCTCAATGGCCGCCTCGAAATCCCCCGACATGCCCATGGAGAGTTCATCCATTCGGGCCCCCTCAATCCCCTCCTTCTGAATCCGATCCCTGAACTCCCGAAGCTTGATAAAATAGGGGCGGGCCTTTTCCGGCTCATCGAAATAGGGAGTCATGGTCATTAAACCCTCGATGGAGATATGCTTCAGGGCAGCCACATGGTGGATCAAGTCCATCACTGCCTCAGAATCAATCCCAAATTTTGAGGTTTCTCCTGACAGGTTCACCTCCACCAAGACCCTCACCCTTCTCCCCTTTTGTGCGGCCCTCCGGTCTATCTCGCGGGCCAAGGAGATCCCATCGATGGAATGAATATAATCGAATAGGGTCACGGCATATTTCGCCTTATTGCTCTGCAGGTGTCCGATCATATGCCATTGAATCCCATGGCCAATCTCCTCGATCTTTCTCCGGGCTTCCTGCACGTAATTCTCGCCGAGGATCGTTACACCCGCCTCAATGGCCTCCCGAATCCGAGCTACTTCGACGGTCTTCGATACGGCGACCAACTTGATTTCCCCCGGATCACGGCCCGCCCTTATCGCCGCCTGATCCACTCGTTCCAAAACCCTCAAGAGATTATCCCTTATCGATGGCATCTCAACCAAATCCAGTGACGGAGTTCATGATTTCATCAAGAAATCTATGGCCTCCATACGATTTAATACCTCCAGGAGTTCACAAAGGGGGAGGCCAACTACGTTGGTATAGGAGCCCTCGATCCGTTGGACCATAAAGGCTCCCCTTCCCTGAATGGCGTACCCCCCGGCCTTGTCAAAGGGCTCCCCGGTCCGGATATACCAGTTGATCTCCTCAGGATTGAGGGTTTTTATCCTCACCCAGGTCTCGACGGCTATGGTCTCCCCCTTTTCCTTCGCCCCATGGCAAACGGATACTCCCGTGACAACCAGATGATCCCTTCCGCTCAACGTTACGAGCATCTGGTAGGCCTCACGCTCTGTACGCGGCTTTCCCAAAATCATCCCCTCAATGGAAACGATGGTGTCCGCTCCAATCACCCACTGGTTAGGGTATATCTCCCCCACCTTCCGGGCCTTGACCT
>DAOVGJ010000101.1 GCA_030672465.1 Pseudomonadota bacterium
TCTGCCCCGGAGCAGATCAGGGCCCTTCGCTATACGCCAAAGCAGATCGTCGAGGAAGCACTACGACATGGATGCCGATCGATATCCCACAGTATCAACGAACCTACGGTCTTTTATGAATTGATGTATGGCGTGGTTAGAGAGGCCAAAAAGAAAGGTCTATTGACCCTCTGTCACACAAACGGCGGGATTGCGAAAGCCCCCTTATTGGAATTGCTCAAATTCATGGACAGCGTGACGGTCGACCTGAAGGCCTTCAGCCAAAAATTTTATCGGGAGATCTCAGGGTCAAGGCTTGAGCCTGTACTGGAGACGTTGAAGACCATTAAAGAAGCGAATAAACACCTCGAAATTGTCAATCTGGTCATCCCTACCCTCAACGACCGGATGGATGACATCAAGAAGATGTGCAGGTGGATCTCGGGGAATCTCGGAAGGGATACCCCACTCCACTTCACCCGGTTTTCACCCTCTTACAAGATGACCCATCTTCCCTTTACCCCAATTAATACCCTTGAGCAAGCCAGATCAATAGCAATGGGGGAGGGAATAGAATATGTATATATCGGAAATGTGGTAGGCCACCCCGCCAATAGTACTTACTGCCCAAAATGTGACAAAAAGTTGATCGAGAGAACCCACTTCATGGTTTTAGAAAATCATGTTGAGGATGGCCTTTGTCCATTCTGCAAGGAAAAAATCCCGGGCATCTGGAATTAATTCGTCCGCACTGAAAAATGGTGTGTAGAGAATCGACTGCTTTTACTCTGTGGTGGTATGGTTCATTCGAGTCCAGTTGGAAATCGCATACCCTGCCCTTCTTTGGCTCCTTCAAAATTTGCCCGTTTTGTCCTACTACAAAATGCGGACTATTTTTTTATCCTTTATACCAAGGAGGCTATCATGAGAATTGACGATGTGGTGGAATATTTGTCACAAGCGCGGATCATCGATCTTTCCAAGAAGGTGACACCGGGAAAGGCGGAAGGCCCTCTGGATACCGGGAAGCGGAAGTATGAGATTAAACCCTTTACCTATCCGCCGGGAGAGACCATGCATAACATCGAGATGGAGAGCCATATTTCTACCCATGTGGAAGCTCCTTCTCACTTCGTCCCGGTGCGTCACGGAAGAAGCGCTAAAGATATCAGCGATCTGACGCTAAACAGCTTCTTCGGCATGGGCGTTCTGGTGGACTGCAAGGATTTGGCTCCGAAAACTGACATCGGGAGAGGGGTTTTGGAGAGATTCGGGATCAAGGAAAAGGATATCGTCCTCATCGGGAACTGTCCCCACGGGGGAAATGATCGATGCTATTTGGCCAAGGAAGGCGTAGAATACCTATTAGGGAAGAAGATAAAGATGGTTGGCGTCGATGACACTGTTTTCCCCGAGAACCCGGAATTCGAGGGAAAGGATTTGAATAAGTATTTTACCCATGATCTCATGCTCTCCAATGATATTCCCCTCATCGAGGGGTTGGCCAACTTGGCGGATCTGAAGAAACAGAGATTCCTTTTCTTCGGTTTCCCGGCAAAAATGGGCGGCCTGGAGGCGTTCCCTATTCGGGCCGTGGCAATGGAGGGAATCGAATAAAGGGAGAGCGCTCTCCCCTTCCGTTCGGCCGAGCTCACGCCGAGGGCTCGGTCGAACGCTCGGGCCGACTGGAGTTCAGGGTCGAAGACTCACGACGAAACCTGCTCACCCTTGATGGGAAACCCATAATAATCCCTTTGCTAACACACCAGTTGATAGATTAGTTGACAAGAAAACGAGAAGGTGTTAGTGTTGGTCAAATCACTTGACCACCCTGCCGTTATCCCCAAACATGAGAAATAAGAGATTTTAGGAAAGGAGAGAGATACCGTGAACCTGGATGCACTTTTCAGCCCCTTTTCTATCGGAACCCTGGAGATGAAAAACCGTATTGTGATGCCCCCTATGGCAACAAATTACGCCTCAGCAGAGGGCTTTGCGACGGACCGACAGACCGCCTACTATGTGGAGCGCGCACGCGGAGGCGTGGGATATATCACGGTTGAACACACGGGCATTCTCCAGCAGGGCAAGGGAAGCCCGAATATGCTCCTCATCAGCTCCGATGAACACGCCTCGAGAATCGCGAGGATGATCGAAGCTGTCCACGGTGCAGGAGGGAAAATCGTCGTCCAGATTAATCATGCGGGGAGGCAGACCTCGTCGGCGGTTACAGGGTCTCCCATTGTTGGGCCCTCGCCCATATCCTGTCCGACGCGAAACGAGATTCCTCGCGAACTTTCC
>DAOVGJ010000239.1 GCA_030672465.1 Pseudomonadota bacterium
AGTCATGAGCCGACTTTCCGCCAAAGGCCAAGGCCTCATCTACCAATTTTTCCGCCCTCTTCACACCAATTCCAGGGATCGAGGAAAGGACCTCTAAATCGGTCTCTACCAAATCTCGAATGGTCTTGATCCCCTTGGATATGAAAAGTGCCGCCGTCTTCTCCCCTACACCCTTCATCTCGTTGATGGGGAGAGATCCCCTCTGCTCTTCCTCCTCCGCATCCACCTCTGCCACTTCCGCCTCGGCCTCTACCGTCTCCCTGGCAGCCATTACGATCTTCTGGGCCTTTTTTATGCCAATACCCGACAATCTCGCCAGCTCCTCCACTTCTGATTCGGCGATTTCCTTTACCGAAACGAACCCCTCGTTGTACAGGATCCGAGCGATCACTTCTCCCACATGGGGAATCTCCCTTAGCCTCCTGATGGTTTCCTCTAAAATTTGCTCCATCCTGGATTCGCTCTTGATGTCGATCCTATAACCCGCGAGTTTTGACGCCAATCTCACGTTTTGGCCCTTTTTTCCAATGGCCAAGGAGAGTTGATCATCCTCGACCACGATCTCCATGTTCCTATTTTCCTCGTCGATGTAAGCGCGGGATATTTTAGCAGGAGCCAAGGCATTGCTCACATACTTGGCGATATCTTCGGAGTAAGGGATGATGTCGATTTTTTCACCACGGAGTTCCTGGACAACGCTTTGAACCCTGGAACCCTTCATTCCCACACAGGCCCCCACTGGGTCAACATCCTTATTAGTGCTGTAAACGGATATCTTTGCCCTCTCTCCTGGTTCCCTCGCTGCGTCGACGACCTTGATAATTCCCTCCGAAATCTCCGGAACCTCCATCTCAAAAAGCTTAATCAACAGTGCTGGATGTGTTCGAGAAAGGAAAATTTGGGGTCCCTTTGACGACTTTTGAATGTCCAAAATATAGGCGCGGATTCGATCTCCTTGTCGACATACCTCACCTCGTACTTGTTCTCGGGCCTGCAAAATCGCCTCAGCCCTTCCCAAGTTTATATAGAGGTTCCCCCTCTCGGCCCTTTGAACAGTCCCCGTCACGATCTCCCTTTTTCTATCCTTATATTCATTGTAGATGTTATCCCTCTCCGCGTCACGGACCCTTTGGATGATCACCTGCTTGGCGGTCTGCGCGGCTATTCTTCCGAAATCACTGGTATCCAATTTAACTCCCAAACTGTCCCCAACCTCCGAATCCGGATCCAGTTCCCTCGCCTCATCCAAGGAAATTTGGGTATCGGGGTCCTCCACCTCTTCCACCACGTCCATGAATTGGAAGAGTTCTACCTCTCCAATCTCCTCATTATAGTGGGCCTCCATCAGCCTCTGGGAACCGTATTTTTTCCGAGAGGCCATCAATACCGCATTCTCCAATGCGTCGATAATGACCCGCCGCGCGATTCCCTTATCCTTGCCCACCTGCTCGATGATAAAGTTTAGATTCTGCGCCATCGACCCGTCTCCCCCTCCTCACTCCGTCATCAATTAAAATTCAAATTCCAGGTTGGCCTTAGCCACATTTGATAGGGGTATGTCCATGACTTGACCACCCATTTCGATTTGAATCACCCCATTGGTGCAGCCCACCAGCCTTCCCCTAAAGTTCCTCCTCTTCCCTATTCCATTATGGATACGTATCCTCACCGACCTACCCTTGAACCTCTCGAAATCCCTCTCCTTCTTCAAGGCTCTATTGAGTCCTGGGGACGAAACTTCCAGCGTATAGGGTGACTGGAAAAGGTCCTCGACATCTATTACCGGCCCGACTTCGTTGCTGACAAAAACACAATCATCCAGACTAACTCCACCCCTTTTGTCGATGTAAATCCGTACCACCCATCCCCTGGCCTCTCTCCTGTATTCCACATCAACCAATTCCATCCCATGAGAAGTCACGATGGGTTCGACGATTTCACTAACTGCCCGCTCCATCTCACCCTGGCTTAAGGAGGTCAATCTATTGTCCGAAAACAAGGCTTCTAATAAAAAAGTGGGCCGAAAGCCCACTTTCTCAGTAGACCCAATTAATAATAAATTAGCATAAATTAACGTACATTGCAAGTAAAAATTTTGAAGTTTCAGTTTCTGGAGAACACCGTTGTTCATGAGCGAAACCTTTTAGAGACTTGGAATAATGGATTGTTGGAATAGTGGAATAATGGGTATCCAAATCGGAAACAAAAGATTTTTTGTTTTTGTTCTTCTTACCCCATCACTCCAGTATTCCATTATTCCAATATCCCAGTTGGGATGTTCCAGCTGGGCCAAAACCCCTGAGTTCCTATATGATCAAGAGGTTACAAAAATATTTCCTACAAAACTCAGGAAGCTCCAGAAAAGGTTACAAATTCCTCAGGTTTCCGATTTGTTTGACCATGATTTGACAAACCATGCGCATCTTCGTACCCACCTTCTCGGATGAAAAACCGCCTTCCCAAGATGACTCCGAAAATGTATCCGTAACAACCATTACCGCCCCAACCCGGATGTCCCGAAATATCCCTAAGCAGAAGACCGCGGAGACCTCCATATCAACGCCCAATACCCCCTTATATCGATAACGCCTGATTTTCTCCGCAGTTTCCCGGTAGAAAGCGTCCGTGGTCCAACACATCCCCACATGGGACTCGATTCCGCATTCCAATAAGCCCTCGTGGATTAGGTTCTGAGTACGTTGGTCGGGGTGACAGCTCATCCCTTCAGGGAGGTAATGAAATGAGGTGCCCTCCTCCCTTATGGAATGATTGGGCAGAATGACCTCCCCAACTCCAACATGTCCTTGTATTGACCCACAGTATCCAAGGAAAACCGCCTTCTTCACCCCGAAAGCCACTAACTCCTCAAGGAGAATGACCGCATTTGGTGCGCCGTACCGCGATTGGGTTAAGATACATCCCCCTCCCCCTACCACTCCTCGATACAACCTGTCATTCCTGCCGCTCCAGGCCTTCACCCTCCGGGCCCCCATCTCCCCAACGAGGGTGAGTAAATCACGCCGGCTGAAGGTAATAATGGCCACATCATCCAATGCTAATGCCTTCTCCGTTACCCCCTTCCCTGAAATAGAGGCTCTCACCACCTCTCGAGGTGTTATAACCGAGCCTTTCTCAAGACTGAGGAAATCCATTCTTCCCTCAAAACCCCTCAGTAGATTAAAGGGTTCCTCAGGGGGAATTTAGGAATTTACCCTTTTCTTCAGTTCCTTTCCCACTTTAAAAAAGGGTAATATCTTGGTCGGGACTTTAATGGCCTTCCCCGTTTTGGGGTTCCTACCGGTATATCCCTTATATCTTCGATTCATAATACTGCCAAATCCCCTGATCTCGATTCGTTCGTCCTTTAATAAGGCCTCCTTCAAACTCTCGATCACCGTTTCCACGATCATCTTCGCCTTTTTGTTGGTCAGATTTAATCGCTGCGCCAATATCTCGCTCAATTCAGACTTCGTCATCAGTCCCCTCCTCACTCAGTTCGACCGTTTGTGGATGCGAATCGATCCTTAAGAGAGCTCTGAAAAACTCGCTCTTCCCTGCTCAAAATATTTTTTCGACCATTCTAAAATTCGCTTCACTGCAAAGTAGCGCTTAAGAGCTACTTTTGGTGCTGCAGTGCTGCGGTTTGAAGAATGGTATTACGCTCAGGGACAACGGTTTTCTCCAGTAACCCAGGAAATTCCATAACGAAAAAATCTTAACCCCGTTGTTGCAAAAATGTTGACATCAGAAAGAGGCAGAATTTCTGAGATATTGAAAGGCCTGCAATAAAT
>DAOVGJ010000144.1 GCA_030672465.1 Pseudomonadota bacterium
TTTGTATGTGTGCGTTGTTAATAACAACGCGGAATACCTTCGGTGCCTCGGCTTCACTATGGTGGCTGGGGCAAAATTTTATGGATATTGCCCCTTACATTAATGACTCTCGGGCCCTGAAACTAATACTGATAGGAGGTGTTACAGGTCGTGAGGTCGAAGGTCACGACTGGCAAAATATCCTGGGCACCCTCGGATGGCAGCAATACGACCACCTAATTGCTAATATTTCCTACACCATAGGTATTGCTCTGATGATCGTATCACTGATTTGGGGGGGATATATTTTGTATTGGCAATTTAAGAACGTCGATGCGTTTAGAACATCTATTTGAAGGTGAGGCTCACACCCCAAGAAAAAGGGTCGCATCATAAGGAAAGGGAGGCAGGCTGTTCAATCCGCCGAAGTTTCAAATCAACGATTTTACCCGGTCGTCAAGGGCCCTCTGGTCCGTGGCAAATGAGTAAAGCCCGCTTATGTTCATAAGGGCGTCCATGCCAATTTTCCCCGAAAAAAGCCTGTCCTGCCACCTCTCATAGACCGGAATCTTCCCGTCGGTGGCAACGGCCTGGCGATCCTCATCGGACCACCGGGGAAGGAAGTCGCCAAACCCCGCGTCTTCAAAGTGAGCCTGGAGATCTTCCGGAGCCAAGGTATCGATATTCTTAATTAAAAGATCCTCAACACACTTCTTGAATGCATCCGGTACTTCCCACAAGGTTGTGCCGTTGAAATCATCGAGCTTCACTCCTCCTGCGAGCCTAACGGGGGGATCATTATGCACCTGCGAGGAGATTCCTTCCGCGGGATTTTCCCGGAACTCGGCCGTCACCTTGGTGGGCATCGTGAGCACATCGACCCCCGCAAGAGAGGCCACTTGAGATCCCTCTCTCATGCTTGCACCGATGAGGAGGGTTTCCATCCTTCCGTCCTCCCGAAGCTTCAAGATCTCTCTCTGGGTTGCGAGGGTCGCCTTCTCGCCCACGTTTTGGCCGTCGCCGAGATTGCTGTCGGCTACGAAGGAATTGAGCCTGCCCAAAAAGACGTTGACGTAACGGGGACGTGACAGGAGGGCAGCTAGGTAATTGTGTCTGGCGGAAAAACCCAGGGTGAAGTTCACGGGAACACCGAGTTGCCCGAGCTTTCGAGCGGCGAGAAACCCCGCCGGTGCGAGGGGGACCTTCACGTAGAACCTCTCGGGACAGATTTCGTAAAACCTCCTGCCGTATTTCACGGTTCGTTCCACATCATTTGCGACATCGGTATGGGGCTCAACGCTCACATGTGCATCGAACTGTTCAACAAGCCGGAGGCCGTGATTGGTATTCAGAGCGAATGCCACCTCCAGCAATAACTCTCTCTCATCTATTTCAGGGGCTACCTTTTTTATGGCTGAAGCAACCTTGGGAATGAAGTCGTCGTAGATACCCTTCTGAACTTCTTTGTTTAGGAGGGTATTGTTTGTAGTAAGCGCCACGAATTGCGAATTCCATAACCTCGAGGCCTCCTCTATGTCGCCGGTGTCAAGCCACAATCTCGACCCGGCGTTGAAGACCTTGTTCCACACAGGGACTTCCCTCATCTCTACTTGAAGTTTACCGAAGTCATGAACGAAACCCTTACGAACAAGCTCGGCCATTGTCTCTGCAACCGTCTTCATAGCAGCGATTTATTCCTCCTTTACATGCTTTTTCTCTGTCAATTTTGATCGAGAGATATTGGGATCAAGAATGTAAAGAGGCCGACCTTTTGAATATACCATTTCTAAGGGAACAAAACATTGGGTAAAGCCTTTTTTGACAGATCCATTAGTATTCAATCCGAATCAACAGCATAGCGGTGGTGGAGACCAAATACTTGTGCAAATCGATTCTTGAGGAGTTTTACGGCAAGACCTCAAAGAGACGCCTTTCTCCGCTAGGTGATCTCATTTTTCAGCACGTTGGCTCGAAAATCGCCAATTATCTCGGAAAATCCTAAAAATCTTAACCTCATTTCTTCCTGTCCAAATAACCCCGTCCTTAAGCCATCCCAGATAGATTTTTTGTGAAATTGGGAGAAAACCGGCGAGCTCGTCCTTGGAGACGGGACAATGGCGGTAAAATATGGTATGAATAAATGAAGGACTGAATAAAGGAGTGGGTAATGGAGGATGAGATGGCAAGAAGGCTAAAAAATTCTTGGCCTCTGTCCCTTGTAACGGCGGGGATTATCCTTTTACTGCTTGTCGTGCTCAACGGCTGCTCGTCGACCCAGAAACGCCCAGACCGGAAGGAGGGTTATGAAAAGATTCCCTTTTCGGAGATCCATCGATCCCCAGAGCAATATCGGGGGAGATCGGTCAGGTTAGGTGGGGTGATTGTCGATGTGGTAAACAAGGAGGAGGGGAGTACCATTGAAATCCTTGAGAAACCCCTCAACTGGCGGGGGCGTCCGAAACCCGGCGATGAATCTGGTGGTCGGTTCATCGCGATTTTCGGGGAATTTCTCGATGAAGAGATTTATCGTTCCAACCGGCCAGTAACCGTCGTAGGCGAGATTACTGGGGTGAAAACAGCTCCAATTGGAGAGATGGTATACAACTATCCCCTTCTTTCGGGAAGAGAAATTCGCCTTTGGGAAGAGAAGGGCTATTGGGACAGAGCGCGAATGCACATCGGAATTGGCGCCAGCGGAGGCAGTGGTGGGACAGGCGTGGGCGGCGGTGTGGGCATATCTTTTTAATTCAGCAAATGAAAAGGTATAACAATGAATGTAAAACAGCTCATACTAGAGTTTCAGTACTCTGAAAAGATCAAGTCCCAACTCATCATTGGCTCCAATCTCCTTCCCCATCTTGAGGCCCTCAAGGGTGAGGAGAGGGTCGGAGCCGAAAAGATTCTCAAAACCTATCTACAATTGCTTCTGGCGGAGATACGTATCGCCCGGAATACCGTAAAATCGGTCAATTACCACGGTGCAGAAAAGAATGTGACAGAAAGCCTGAGAAGCCTGGGAATGAACGATCTGGCGAACTCGAATCTCCATATCTCCAAGGCCCTGAGTTACATTACCACCTCCTGTGGGGCGGCCATGACGAGCCTTCAGAAAAGTAACCTCCTCTAGAGCGTATTAGGGGGATTTGGAGAAAAGCGGATTGAAAAAGGTTCATGATAAAACGGGATCCTACCATATCGCACCGAAATAAATTTGCTAAGCCCCAAAATCCCGGATGATTGACCTAAGTCAAGGGCTTCCTTTAAAAAAACGATTAAATTTATACCGATGGAATATTTTCTTTCACCTAAGTGATTTTGGAAAAGAAGATAATCCATGCCCGCACTAAATCCCAAAACTCCCGTCTACCTATTCGGGTCCTTGCTCAATGGTTTGGTGGACCTTTGTAACTCCCCGATCCAATTGGACCTAGAAACCCCCACCCCCTTATTCGAAGTCTTGAATCTCCTTGCAATTCCCTCTGGCAAGGTACAGTTGGTCATGGTCAACCACAGGGCCGTATACCGGGATCATTTGATTTGTCCTGGGGATCGTGTATCTCTATTTCCTAGAGAATACCCCTTTTTTCCTGATTGGAAAGACTTTCGATTCTAATTCGACGCTCGTGAGCGGGTGGCGTCATCCATAAAATATTCACACCTGAAATCCATATCATCATGAATATGCCCTTTCTGAGCCAAGCACCATCATAAGTAAGCAATTTACTCTGCTTATTGGGTTATGGTGAATTTTCTCTGGATCGACAACAGGTAGGTGCGACGAAGTGGAGAGTGATACGATTGCGACCAAAACATACGGTCAAACGGGCCAAAAGGTTACCGTGGGGTGTTATGATATGAACATTCTCAGCAGGGAGGGAGGTAGCAAGGTTGCGAACAAAAGATATATATAAACAATTGGCGGATCATCTCTCTTCCTTGGGAATGGGATACCCGCCTAGTGAGGACTTGGAGGAGATACTCAGGGCAAATTTCAATCCAACGGAAGCTGAGGTTGCGATGGCGCTTCCAACCAGGGTCATTCCCCTTCAACCCACTGCGATTGATGACGTCATGGAGGCGGTTCGCATTCCGAGGGCGGAGTTGGAAGACATACTGGAGGGTCTTTCACACAAGGGACTGTTGTTTTCCGGCAAGACCAAAGATGGGAAGAAGGGGTATGCCTTGCAGCAGGTGGGCTTCGGGTTTCCTCAGGCTTTTTTCTGGAAGGGAGAAGATACGCCCCATGCACGAAACATGGCCACTCTGGTTGTCAAGTATTTTAACCGGAAGGTGACGCGGGAGGCGTACGGGCCTGCTGAGACTAAACCATTCCGATATATCCCCGTGGGGGAGACCATTGAGTTTGATATACAGGCCGTCTACCCCTACCATATGATGGAACAAGTCATCCAGCAGGCGAAGGTAATCGCCGTAGCTCATTGCCCTTGTCGCATGACTGCTTATTTACGGGGCAGAGGCTGTGAACACCCCACTGAGGTATGTATAAAATTCAATGATCTGGCCGAGTATGTGATTGAGCGGGAATTGGCGAGAGAGATCACAAAGGAGGAAGCCCTCACGATAATCAAAGGGAGTGCGGAAGCGGGTTTGGTACATTTTGTTGATAATGCCATAGCTGATATAAAACATAACTGTAATTGCTGCGGTTGTGCCTGCTGGAGTGTGGGGAGCATCAAGAGGAGAAAAATACCAAGAGACATCATAATGGCCACCTATTTCATCCGGGAGACAGACGATGATGCGTGTACTGGTTGTGGTGAGTGTGTTGAGATATGCCCGGTTGATGCCCTTACCATGGAGGGTGATGTCCCCACTGTTGATGAAGAGTGGTGTATAGGCTGCGGAGTGTGCGTTGCCAAATGCCCCGCCACAGCGGCACAATTGAAGCTCAGGCCAGATAAAATAGATCACATGCCAGCACCAGATTTTAAGGAACTGCATGAAAAGATATTGGAGGAGAAAGGACTGAAATAGGAATGCTTATCAACCTTCCCCACAGACTCATGGAGATAGCGCTCATATGAGGGTGTATTTAGGAATTATCTTGATACTGGTAATATGCGGTTCATTTGTCACAACTGTTTTGGCAGGTGAAACCTTGTGGAAAGAGCTCACTATTGAGGTCGTAAAACTCGTCCAACAGGGTAAATACCCAGAGGCAGTGAAGGCAGCTAAGAGGGCTTTGGAAGTAGCCGAAGAAACATTTGGGCCAGATCATCTAAAAGTTGCGGTTTCCCTGAACAATCTGGCAACACTGGATAGAATGCAGGGCAAATATGCGGAGGCGGAGCCCCTTTATAAACAGGCACTCACAATAAAAGAAAAAGACCTAGGGCCGGACCACCCCAAGGTGGCGATATCACTGAACAACTTGGCGGGACTGTACAAGGCGCAGGGCAAATACACCGAAGCTGAGCCTCTTTACGAACGAGCACTGAGCATAAGGGAAAGGGTCTTGAGCCCGGACAATCCTGATTTG
This sequence comes from Pseudomonadota bacterium, assembly GCA_030672465.1. GTDB lineage: Bacteria > Desulfobacterota > BSN033 > WVXP01. The sequence continues at coordinate 5,480 of DAOVGJ010000144.1, forward strand.
GCGCAATCTCTGAACAATCTGGGATTGCTCTATAAAATCCAGGGCAGATATGCCGAGGCCGAGTCCCTTTACAAGCGAGCACTGACAATATGGGAAGAAGCCTATGGGCCG
>DAOVGJ010000213.1 GCA_030672465.1 Pseudomonadota bacterium
CGGCCCACATAGTGGTTTCTGATGAGGCCCAACTCGATGGGAATATTGGCCTCGTGCCCAAAGCCGATGGCCGCGGAAAAGCCCGAGTCGGGGGTAGGAATGACGATGTCCGCCTCAGCGGGATGTTCCCTGGCCAGTTGAACCCCCAGCTCCTTCCTAACCTCGTAAACGTTTCGTCCAAAGATGAAGCTGTCGGGGCGGGCGAAATAGATTAGTTCGAATACGCAATGGGAAGGCTTCACGGGGGGGAAGGGATAAAAGGAGTGGAGCCCATCGTCATTAATGACTACCATCTCCCCGGGCTCGATCTCCCTCTCGAATTCGGCGCCTATGAGATCAAATGCACAGGTCTCCGAGGCAACGAAATAGGCGTTCTTCTGGCGGCCCAAGACCAGGGGCCTAAACCCATGGGGATCGCGTACCGCTATCAATTCGTCCTCGCTCAAAAAGAGCAGACAATAGGCCCCCTCCACCTGCTTGAGAGCCCTGATGACCCTGCCGGTTAAATCATGTTCATTGGAGAGCGCGATCAGGTGAACGATGATCTCCGTATCCATCGTCGATTGGAAGATGGATCCATGTGTCTCCAACTCATCCCTGATGATATATGCATTGGTCAGGTTTCCATTGTGGGCAATGGCCAGACCTCCCAGGGAATAATGGACCGTGAAGGGTTGGGCATTTTTCAAATCGCTTGTGCCGGCTGTTGAGTATCTCACATGGCCGATGGCACTCCTTCCGGGAAGCCTTCTCAGAACATCCCTCGTGAAGATCTCCGAGACGAGCCCCATGTTTCGATAGGAGTGCAGGGCGTGGGAATCGGAGGAGACAATCCCCGCGCTCTCCTGCCCCCTGTGCTGCAGGGCATAGAGACCCAAATAGGTCACGTTGGCCGCCTCTGGGTGACCATACACGCCGAATAAACCGCAGTGTTCTCCCCATTCGCCATTCATGGCCTATGGCCTCACGTTAACACCTCGCCCCTTAAGGTAGGCCTTTACATCCCCCACCGTAAATTCGTTGTAGTGAAAGATGGAGGCGGCCAAAACGGCATCGGCCCGCCCTTCGGTCAGGCCGTCATAGAGGTGCTCCAGCGTTCCCACCCCACCGGAGGCAATCACGGGGATATTCACTAATTGCGATATGGCTCGATTTAATCTGAGGTCATAACCATCCTTGGTTCCGTCCCGATCCATGCTGGTCAGCATGAATTCTCCCGCGCCCAATTCCTCCATCTTCTTAGCCCAATCCATAACATCCAGACCCGTAGGAGTCCGTCCCCCATGGACGTATACCTCCCATGAGCCACCCTTCTCCTTTGCATCGATGGCCACCACGATGCATTGGGAGCCGAACCGGTCGGCAGCCTTCCTAACGAGGTCCGGGTTATCCACCGCGGCGGTATTGATTGAAACCTTATCGGCCCCCGCCCTCAATATCCCCCGGATGTCATCCAGCGTCCTGATTCCTCCTCCGACGGTAAGGGGCACGAAGATTTGTTCAGCGGTTTTCTCCACCACATCAACGATGATGTCCCTCCGGTCACTGGAAGCGGTGATATCGAGAAAGATGATCTCATCGGCCCCCTGCTTGTTATAGATCTCCGCGTTCTCCACCGGATCGCCCGCGTCCCGAATATCGACGAAATTGACCCCCTTTACGACTCTTCCCCCCTCAACATCCAAACAGGGAATGATCCTCTTGGCAAGCATTCTGTCCCCTTATGCCTATTTTGTAACTACCCCTCTGCGGGGCAACCAGCAAGGAAATCTTTCAATAACCATTATATCATGTTTAGCCGTAATAAGCATTCGACTTGCCGCCCCTTCTCCCTTCTCAAAGGATGGGAAGGAATTTCTTGATCTCATAGGGGTGGATTTTCATCCGGTAATCATCCCACTCCACCTTCTTGCTCAGGATGAAGCTATTGAAGACGTGTTCCCCCAGGGCATCCCGCACCAAATCGCTCTTCTCCGTCAACTCTAGGGCCTCGATCAAGCTTCCAGGCAGGGATTCGATGCCCAGTTCCTTCCGTTCATCCACGCTCAGGTGGTAGACATCCTTTTCGATGGGATCGGGCAATTCGTACTTTTCCTGCATCCCCTTCAGTCCGGCTGCCAACATCACAGAAAAGGCCAGGTAAGGATTACAGGCAGGGTCCGGGCTTCTATATTCAATTCGGGTTGCCTTCTCCTTTCCCGGTTTATACATGGGAACCCTCACCAGGGTAGACCGGTTCCGCGTGGCCCACGATAGGTAAACGGGGGCCTCATAGCCCGGTACAAGCCGCTTATAGGAATTCACCCACTGGTTGGTCACCGCGGTGATCTCCCGGGAATGTCTGAGGATCCCAGCGATGTATTCCTTGGCTACTTCGGATAGATGGTATGGATCACCTATGTCGAAAAAGGCATTTTTGTCTCCCTTGAAGAGGGATTGATGGGTATGCATTCCGCTGCCGTTTACGCCGAAAATGGGCTTGGGCATGAAGGTGGCATAGACTCCTTGCTTATTGGCTATCTCCTTGACAACGATTCGATAGGTCATTACATTGTCGGCCATGGTGAGGGCATCCTCAAACCTCAGATCGATCTCATGCTGGGAGGGAGCAACTTCGTGGTGGCTATACTCCACCTTTATCCCCATGGCCTCCAAGGTCAAGACGGTTTCCCTCCTCAAATCACCCGCGGCATCGAGGGTCGTGAGGTCAAAATAGCCCCCCTCATCCAATGTCTCCGGGTTTTGGGACGACCTAAAGTAGAAATATTCGAGCTCCGGCCCCACATAGAATGTGTATCCCCCCTCCTTCAGCCTCTCCAGATTCCTCTTGAGAACATATCTGGGATCCCCCTCATAGGGAGAACCATCCGGATTCAGGATGTCGCAGAACATCCTCGCCACGGCCTTCTCCTTGGGCCTCCAGGGGACGAGTTGAAAGGTAACGGGGTCAGGCCTGGCCAGCATATCGCTTTCGTCTATTCTGGCAAACCCTTTGATTGATGAGCCGTCAAACCCCATGCCTTCGCTGAATGCCCCCTCAAGCTCATCATCCGTGATGGCAAAGCTTTTCAATTGACCCAAGATATCCGTAAACCAAAGCCTGATGAATTTCACATCCCTTTCCTTCACAATTTTCCAGACGTCCTTTTCAGTTAGGGATTCATATGGCATAAGATCTCCTCCTTTCACCAAAAAACGTTCCCAGAATGTCTCTGTTCCTGCTTGGACCCTTCAAAAAAAGAGGATGTTCAACGTGAACATCCTCGTCCCCGCATATACCGGAATTAACCACAATGAAATCCTATTGTCAAGGTTTTTGAGGAAGGCCCGAGCGTGGATAAAGCGAACACCATTGTCCCTTCGCACAGTGCTTCGGGGTTCATCACCCCTCAGCAGGTCGAGGTTGAGAGGTTG
>DAOVGJ010000061.1 GCA_030672465.1 Pseudomonadota bacterium
ATTGGCCAAATTCGCTGATCCTTTCCCGAACGGAAATATGCCGAGCAGGCAAGCTATAAAATAGATGGAAGGATAAAAAAAATCAAGACGTTGGGGTCTGGAAAAAGATTTGATTTTTCTCCTATTTTACTATTAAATTTAAACTTTTGATCGATAGATTGAGGGAAGAGGTGGTCAAATGAGGGGTCGACGCTTAAGGGATGTATCTAAACGGGTGGTGATTACCGGACTGGGACCTGTTTCTCCTGTGGGTATAGGAAAGGAGCCTTACTGGGAATCCCTTGTAATGGGAAGGTCGGGGGTTAAGCAGATCGATTTCCAGGGTTTCGACATGGACCAGTATAAGACCAAAATCGCCGCCCCAATAGAGAATTTCAACCTTTCCGACTATGTGATCGAGACGAAAAAATCGAAATATTTGGGCAGGACTTCCCGCTTCGCCATCGCCGGAACCATTTTGGCCCTCAAGGACGCAGATTTACAAGTAGAATTTAATGATGACAGGCCGAAAGAAGGCCAGTATTGCATAGTTGATTTGGATTCCTTTAAGGTTGGGGTCATTTTGGGCATCGGTGTTGAAAATATGGACTTACTGGAAATGTACCACGAAAATTTCCTCGAACATAGAGGGCCGAAGCGGTTATCCCCCTTTGGATTGCCCCACATCTATATGAGCTCCATCGCCTCCAATGTGGCGGATCGATTTGGCCTTCGGGGGTCTACCTATACCGTCTCGTCAGCCTGTGCCTCCGGCACCCACGCTATTGTCAATGCCTATCGCCAGATCCATGAGGGAGCTGATGACGTTATCGTCACGGGAGGGGTGGATGCCTGTATTACTCCATATGTTTTCGGCGGATTCGTCGCCCTCAGGGCCATGTCCACTCGAAATGAGGATCCCCAAAGGGCCAGTCGCCCCTTTGATGCCCAAAGGGATGGATTTGTCATGGCAGAGGCGGCGGGAATACTCGTTTTGGAGAGGTTGGAACACGCCCTTGCAAGGAATGCCTCAATCTATGCCGAGCTCATCGGATATGGAATGACGGCGGATGCCTATCACCTCACCGAACCCGACCCCCAAGGCAATTCCCTCATAAGGGCAATCAAGCTTGCATTGGAAAGCGCTGGCCTTAGCCCGCGGGAGATAAGCTATATTAATCCCCATGGGACATCGACTCGGCTGAACGATGCGGTGGAGACGCTGGCGATAAAGGAGGCGATGGGAAAATGGGCTTATCACGTCCCCCTCAGCTCAACCAAATCGATTACCGGTCACACCATGGGGGCAGCCGGTGGAGTCGAAGCTATAGCAACAGCCCTGACCTTCCAGAAGGGAATGATTCACCCAACCATCAATTACGAGTTTCCAGACCCCGAATGCGATCTGGACTACGTCCCCAAAGAGCCACGGAAGGTTGGAGTCAAGACCGCCATGTCCATCTCGGCCGGATTTGGCGGGGTGAATAGCGTTATTATCATGAGGCAATTTGAGGGGGTTTGAGCTTAAGGCTCTCCCGACACCCGCGGAGGCCCTGCAAAGGGGTCCAAGGAGGTTGTATAGTTCGAAGGGGAGGATTACCTGGGGGCAACGGTTTGACGGAGGTGGGAGTGGTGTCACAGTTGCATATTATATTCCTCGATTCTAAACAAACCCCCGGAGTGGTTGAAGAGGAGTTGTAGGATCTCTTTCACATCCTTTCCCTTATATTTGCATAGCGCCCAAATCTTATACAAGGTTAAGGTGTTGAGGCCGACAACCTTGGTGGGCTCCATCCTCATAATGGCATCCCTTGAGAAATCCTCGAGCTTCTCCCTCTCGGCCAAGGAAATACTATGATGGGCATTTGCGATAATGACGGTCTTTTCGCCGTTCTCCTTTTCCCGCTCAAATTGCAGGGCCTGATTGAATTTACTATTATCCCCTTTAATCTCAAGCTGTGACCCGATGACCTGCATGCCGAAAGTCATATGGCTTCCGGGAACCTTAACGATGCGGTCGATGGTCGAGTATTTGGGCGTCTTGGTCACCTGGAGGCCCAAGTCCCTGAGGACTGAGTGGACCGCATCGACCAACATCAACTCGTTCTTACCCCAGAGAATGTATTTTACCGTATCGAATTGGTCTTGGTTTTGGTCAGATCCATCGGGTTCATTTTCCGTAGGTTGCTTCTTACCCTCACTTCTTGTGAGCCTTCCTTCCAGCTTCGCTATGGAAAACATGGCCACTAGACATCCCAGAGGGACGTATAATTTGGCCATATCTGAATATTTCAATGCGCCGTAGATACCGAAGACGGCCAATAACAGTTGAAAGAGGAGAATCGCGTACATTGACTTTTCCTTTAAAACCTCGTTATTTGTTCAGCAAATTTCATGCCAACTAATGAGCGAGGTAAAAGGGGACCATTGGAAAGATTATGTAATAATATTAAAGCATTGAGGTGCTTCCATTTTGGAGAAGGAAACGCCCTTTAATAAAAATTGTTGGCATTATGAAAAAAGTTACTATTTCTCCCGTTTCGCCCTTGATCACGTCCCCTTCTTCAAGCCACCTTCCCCCATCCTTCTTGGCTTCTCCATAGGTCGAATCCACAAATGGGAACAAGATTTCTTCCCTCCAAGAGCAGATCCCTGAAAGACTGGAAAAAGGAGCTCTGAGAGACAATTTATCACGTAGTCGAACTAAAATGTGCACCGCCTAACCGCATGACCGCAGCACGGCAACACTCCAGGACAATAGCTCGTTGACAAGGCGAGGGTTCCCCCCTAAAATAGAAAACCAAGATGAAAATTACCCACCTCTATTTAATGAGAGAGATTCTCACCTACTTTCTCATTGCCGTGCTTATTTTCGGCGTCGTCTTCATGATGGGGAAAACATTACAGCTCACCGATCTGCTCGTCAACAAAGGGGTCAGCCTGTTCGATATCAGCAAGCTCCTCATTTACTTCCTCCCCTCATCCGTGATCTTCATGATTCCCATCGCCCTGCTTTTAGGGGTGCTCATTACCTTTGTCAGGCTCTCCAGTGATAATGAAATCGTAGCCTTCAAAGCGTCCGGAGTCAGCCTCTATCAACTGACTCCTCCGGTCCTTTTTCTGTCTGTCATGGCATATTTGCTTACCACCTTTCTCATTATCTATGCCCTACCATGGGGGAATCAAGGATTCAAATATGTCCTCTTCGAGATCGCAAAGACGAAGGCTTATACCGCTTTGAAGGAAAGAACCTTCAACGATAGCTTCGACGGTATAGTCATCTACATCGACAAAACCCCCCTGAGGGGTAAGAAGCTGGAGCGGATCTTCATCCACAGCGAGGGTAAGCGAGAGGCAGAGGGAGAAAGCAAAACTATCTTAGCAAAAAAGGGCTATGTGGCAACAAATCCGAATTCCCATGAGATTATTTTACATTTGATTGGCGTGACTGGAGACCAGATGTCCAAAGAGGGTAAATCCTATGCGAAGATCGAATCGGATGCCCTGGTTCAAAGGCTCGCCTTCGGGGGGAACCTCTCCAGGATTAGGGGGTTTCGGGCTCGAGATTGGGAGATGTCTATCGGGGAGCTGAGGACGAAGATCAAGATCCAGAAACTACTCCACAAGGATTACACCAAACAACTTCTCGAAATCTACAGGAAGTTTTCCATTCCCTTTGCCTGCATCGCCTTCGGTTTGATAGGCATTCCCCTGGGGGTTCAACCCAGGCGATCAGGAAAATCCTATGGATTCATCTTGGGCATCCTCGTCGTCCTGGGCTACTACATACTCCTTACATCGACGGAGACCCTTGCACGTAATGGAACCCTCCCTCCCTTGATTGCCAGCTGGACTCCCAACTTCATTTTGATCGCCATAGGCATCTATCTCCTCGTCAAAACCGCAAACGAGTCGCCCATCCAAATCCTCCAGTGGCTTGGCGAAATCGTGGAATTGATCACCCTGAAGATCAAAAAATTCTCAAAAACCATCTGAAAATGTGGGAAGATTGGGTACAAAAATGAGAAAATTTCTCCTTGCTTGCCTCTCCGGTTTGCTCCTCTCCCTCATCTTTCCCAAATTCGATATGGAGATCCTTGCCTGGGTTTCCCTGGTCCCGTTGCTCTTTGCCATCCAGAGGGAGAATCTTCTGACCAGTTTATACCTGGGCTTCATCACGGGGTTCGTCTCTTTTCTCGGTATTCTCTATTGGGTTATCGTGGCCATTAATACCTACGGAGGAATCCACTTCATCCCCAGTGGCCTTATCCTTCTGCTCCTCGTTGTGTATTTAAGCCTTTATGTGGCGGTATTCGCCTTCTTGCTCAATTACATACGGCGACGAGTTCAATGGGACATGGTGGTAGTGGCCCCCTTCCTCTGGGTTTCCCTTGAATACGTCCGCTCCTTTTTCCTGACGGGATTCCCCTGGGCAACCCTCGGCTATTCCCAATATTTGAACCTTCCCTTCATCCAGGTAGCCGACATAACAGGGGTCTATGGTATTTCATTCCTTATTCTGCTGGTCAATTCGGCGGTCTACGATTTTATTTCCATCATGGGGCGGCGGGAAAGACCTCCCCCCATTCGGGAAGGCGTCGTCGTCTTGGCCATTCTCTCCGTGGTCTTCGGGTACGGCGTCGCCCAGATAAAAAGGGTTGAAAACATCTCCTCCCGCCAGCGAAAAATCAAGATCGGCCTGGCCCAGGGAAGTATCGATCAGAGCATCAAGTGGAATACCACCTATCAAGAGAATACCCTTCGGATTTACCAAAACCTCAGCCTCACCCTAGCAGGAGAGAAGCCATCCCTCATCATCTGGCCTGAGACGGCAACCCCCTTTTTCTTCCAATCCGAAAAGAGATATCGACCCCGGGTGCTGGAGGTTGCCGAAAAGACCGGCGCCTATCTGCTTTTCGGGAGCCCCTCTTACGATTGGGACA
>DAOVGJ010000080.1 GCA_030672465.1 Pseudomonadota bacterium
AGGACCGATACCGAGGAATTTGCGGCAGTACCTATTTACCATTCAGAGAAATACCAATCGAATCCAGGAGATCATGGAGAAGATGCTGGATATGGCCAGAATCAAAGCAGGAAAGATCGACCTCCTCGTGGAGAAGGTGAATCTCCTGGGCGCCGTCAGGGAGTATGTAAAGGAGATCACGCCAGTCGAGAAACGCATCGACATAAAGATTAAAATTCCCAGGGACCTTCACGTTGAAGCGGATAAGAATCGGCTCCACGATATCTATATCAACCTCTTGTCAAACGCCTTTAAATTCACTCCGCCAGGTGGAGAGGTGAGGATTGGAGCCCGGCGAGACAACGATGTGGTTTTAGCGGAGGTCTCCGACACCGGGGTTGGAATCCCAGAGGATCAATGCGAGAAGGTGTTCGATGAATTTTACCAAGTCGACCGGAGACGATATGGCGGGACGGGATTGGGGTTAACCATCGTGAAGGGAATTGTCGAGGAACATGGGGGAAAGATTTGGGTAAATTCCGAGATCGGAAAGGGAAGTAGCTTTTACTTCACCGTTCCACTGGCCAGGTAGAGGGAAAATGGGAAAGCCAAAAAAGGGGGAAAAAACGAGGATCCTCATCATCGACGACATCCCGGATACCGTCGATATCATCCAGAGATTATTCGAATCGGAGGGACATGAGGTATTTACGGCGTCCACTGGAGAGGAAGGTATTCGGAAAGCAACCCAGGTGAAGCCCGATGTTATCCTATTGGATATCAACCTGCCCGGTATCGATGGGAACACGGCACTCCGGAAGATTAAGAAGGAAAAACCGGATCAATCCGTGGTGATGCTGACGGCATATGCGACCGTGGACAATGCCATTCAGGCCCTCAAGCAAGGGGCCTCGGATTTTGTCAAAAAGCCCTTCGAAATGGATCATCTGGTTCATATCGTTAACCGATCTATCGAAAAATCTCGGATAGTGAGGGAAAAGGAACGCCTCCAGGATGAGGTGAGGCGGCTTTCCATTACCGATGATTTGACGGGACTCTATAACTACAGGCATTTCTTCAAGAAATTGGAGGAGGAGACGATACGAGCCAGGCGCCAAAAAGTCCCCCTTTCGCTCATGATGTTCGATGTGGACAATTTCAAGAAATACAACGATACCCGCGGGCACATCGAAGGTGATAAGGTATTGGAGAGGGTTGGGAAGATTGTTGTCCAATGCATCAGGCAGAAGGTCGATTCGGGCTATCGATATGGAGGGGATGAGTTTGCCGTCATTCTCATCGGGGTGAAGGCAAATCGTGCCTCTGAAATAGCCGAAAGGCTAAGGGGACTGGTGGAGAATGCCAAGCTCGGAGATATTACCGTTAGCATAGGCTTGGCCGAATATAACCTCGAAATAGATATTGAACATTTCGTAAAATTAGCTGATGATGCCATGTATATGGCAAAAAGCCAAGGGGGCAATCGAATGCATATATCCACTCCTCCAGGGATGAAATGATGGGGCTTCCGTTGAAGGAAGGATTCTTCGCCCGTCTTTCTTTCCCACCCCTTCTCAGCAAACCAACGGGAATGGCCTGATATGCCCGAGATCCCACGCCTTTTCCTCATTGATGGAAGTTCCTATGTATTCAGGGCCTTTTATGCCATCGGCCGGTTATCCACATCTAAAGGTTTTCCTACCAATGCCATCTTCGGTTTTACCTCCATGCTGCTTAAGGTCCTCAGGGAGATGAAGCCCGAGTATGTCGCAGTAGTGTTCGATGTCAAGGGCCCGACCTTCAGGGACGAGATCTATGCCGATTATAAGGCCAACCGTCCTGACATGCCGGAGGGCTTGGAGCCTCAGATTCCCTATATTAAACGGATCATCGAGGCCTATAATATCCCGGTCATCGAGAAGGAAGGTTACGAGGCCGATGACATCATAGGGACCATCGCCAAGGAGGTGGCCAAACAGGGGATGGATGTGGTCATCGTGACGGGCGACAAGGACATGTTTCAGCTTGTCGATGAGCGTATACGCACCCTGGACACCATGAGGGATCGCTCCTTCGGGCCACGGGAGGTAGTCGAGCGATATGGCATTAATCCGGAAGAGATAACGGATGTCATGGCCCTCATGGGAGATTCTATCGACAACATCCCCGGAGTTCCCGGGATAGGGGAGAAGACGGCCGTAGCGTTGATCAAGCAGTATAAGACCCTCGGAAATCTCCTCGCCAATAGGGAGAAGGTGTCCAAAAAGAAGTTGGTTGAAGCCCTTACCCGGTTTGGGGAACAGGCCAAGTTGAGTAAACGCCTGGCCACCATTTCTACGGATGTTCCCCTTGCATATGGCCTACAGGATTTTGTCTTTTCCGAACCCGATGTGGAGAGGCTCAAGGAGATTTTTCGGGAGCTGGAATTCAGTAAATTTTTGAAGGAGATCACGGGCGAAACCCTATCCGTGGAAGACTACTACCTCGTTACCGAGGAAGATCAATTTTCGAATTTGGTGGGGGAGTTAAAAGTGTGCCGGGGTTTTTCCTTTGATTTCGAGACCACCTCCAGGAAACCAATGCTGGCCGAGCTCGTAGGCCTCTCCTTCTCCTTAAAACCTCAGCAGGCGTTTTATATCCCCCTGGGACATCGATATCCTGGAGTTCCGAGGCAATTGGATAAGGAGTTCGTCCTGGGTGAGTTGAAGCCCCTCTTCGCTGATGAGAAGCTCAAGAAATACGGTCAAAATATGAAATACGAATACGTGCTGCTCAAACGGAGCGGCATCGAGTTGAGGGGAATAGCGTGCGACACTATGGTGGCATCCTATCTCGTGAATCCCACAAAGCATAATCACAACCTGGAGGAAATAGCCCGGGAATACCTCGATCATCGGATGATTAGCTATAAGGACGTGGTGGGATCGGGTAAGAAGCAAGTGACCTTCGATCAAGTAGAACTAAACACGGCCAAGAATTATTCGTGCGAGGACTCGGACGTCACCTTCTTGGTAAGCCACATCCTCCTTCCCAAGTTGGAGGATGAGGGACTTAAGGACCTCTTCGACGAGGTGGAGATTCCCCTGATCGAAGTCTTGGCCCCTATGGAGATGAACGGGGTTAAAATCGACCGATCGCTGCTGGAGGAGATGTCCAAGGAGTTCGAAGGTAAGATCGCCTCCATAGCGGATCGGGTTTACCTATTGGCCGGGGAGCAGTTCAACATCAATTCCTCCCAGCAGTTGGCAAAGATCCTCTTCGAAAAATTGAAGCTTCCCAAGGTTAAGCGAACGAAGACGGGCGTGTCAACGGATACAGAGGTCCTGACTAAGCTGGCTCAACAGCACGACCTACCCGGGGAGCTTTTGGCATATCGCAGCCTTTCCAAACTGAAATCCACATATATCGATGCCCTTCCCAAGTTGATCAATCCCCGGACTGGAAGGGTGCATACTTCCTATAATCAAACGGTTACGGCAACGGGGAGGCTGAGCTCAAGCGATCCCAATCTCCAGAATATCCCCATTCGATCCGAGGAGGGGAAAAGGATCCGCCAGGCCTTTATCCCCGAAGAGGGCTGGTTGATGCTCTCGGCGGATTATTCACAAATCGAGCTGAGAATTTTGGCCCATTTTGCAGGGGATAGCACCCTTTGTGAAGCCTTCCATAAGGATGAGGACATCCATGCGCGTACGGCCTCGAATATCTTTGGAATCCCCCTTGAGGATGTTACCCCGGAGATGAGAAGACAGGCTAAGGTCATCAATTTCGGGATCATCTACGGTATGAGCGCCTTCGGCTTGGGAAAGGAGTTGGATATCGAGCCCAAGGTGGCCTCAGCATATATCGAGGGGTACTTTCAAAAATATCAGGGCGTGAAGGAGTACATCGACTCCTCCCTCAGGGAGTCGAGGGAAAAGGGGTATGTAACCACCCTTCTTGGGCGGAGGCGTTATCTTCCCGAGATCAATAGCTCGAATCAGATTGCGAGGAACGCTGCCGAGCGAACGGCTATTAATACCCCGATTCAAGGAACGGCGGCCGATTTGATTAAGGTCGCCATGATTCAAATCCACAGGCGGCTCAAAGACCTGAACCTATCCACCAAGATGGTCATGCAAGTCCACGACGAATTGGTCTTCGAATGCCCGGAGGGCGAGCTGGAGCAGGCCAGTCGGATCATCCGAGAAGGAATGGAAGGCGTGATGAAATGTTTGGTCCCCTTGCGAGTTTCCATCGCTTGTGGGAGGAATTGGAACGAGGCCCATTAGGGATATCCCGTTCCACATCGAAATGCGCTCAATTACCTCTGCGCATGATTCAAACAAGGATCAAATTCTAAATCGACTCGGCCGTCTTCGACCCTGAGGACTTCGGCGTGAGCTCAGTCGAACGCTCAGACCCGAAGGGAGCCTTCGACCCGAGCCTTTCGGCAGTGAGCGGCTCGACATGAGCTCGTCGACATGTCTCAAGGCCGAACTGCTCAGGCCGAGGGGCTCGTCGCGGGCAGAAGCACTAAATACTAAAGTCGCTTCGCTCCAAATCCTAAATACGAATATCTAAATCCTAAACGTTTTGATCATTTGATTATTAGTGCTTTGTATTTGTTTAGAGCTTAGTGCTTTGTGTTTAGTATTTCCCTTGACGGCTTCGGTGATTTGAATTTATTTAGAGTTTAGAAATTAGGATTTGGAATTTCCCTGTATTTTCTCCTTCAGAGAGGTCAGGGTTTTATCCCTGAGATGCTCCAATTATCGCACGATACGACTCGAGGAATGGCGTGATATGATCGCCGTGATCGACTATTCCATGGGGAATCTCAAGAGCGTGAGCAAAGCCCTCGTCAGGGTGGGCGGGGAGGTGGTTATTACCCCCGACCCCCGAGTTGCCGGGGAGGCAAATGGAATTGTTTTACCAGGTGTGGGAGCATTCGCCCAGGGAATCCGAAACCTCGAGAAACGGGATTTTCTCCCCCTTCTCTCCCAATGGGGGGAGACGAATAAACCCCTGCTGGGGATCTGTCTGGGGATGCATCTCCTGTTTACAGAAGGTGAAGAGGGGGGATTACACCGGGGCCTCGATCTCATCAAGGGCCGCGTCAAACGCTTCCCCGATACCGTGAAGGTTCCCCACATGGGATGGAATCAGGTGATTCTCCACCGGGGGGGCGTCGAGGACCCATTCTTGCGAGATATTGCCGACCGTTCCTATTTCTATTTCGCTCACTCCTATTACGGAGAACCCAATGATCCCCGGGTTGTGGTGGGAAGAACGGAATATGGGGTTCATTTCGCCTCGATTGTACGACGGGGCCATATAGTGGGGGTCCAATTTCACCCGGAAAAGAGCGATCGGCTTGGCCTCTCACTATTAGGCAACTTCGTTCGGATGACTAAAGACCCCCCTGAGCGCGATTAAACCCCGACCCCTGGCGTTTTCCCGCTTTAGGCTTTTTCCCTTCCCCCTACGCCTTGAGGTTGATACGGAAATCGGGGTATCCTTTAAGCAAAAACCAAGGGGAGAGCTGGCATGGGAAACTTGTTGATGTTTCAAGAGATGGTAACTCGTTATGAGAGGGGCGAAAATGCCTTTGACCTCACGCTGGAAAAATGGGTGAGAATTCGAGAATCCATAAAGATCGCCTTTACCACATCGCACTTTGACGAAGTTCTTGAAGCCGCTGCGATCAAAGTTCCTCTCTGTTTGGAAAATCAGGATAATTGTGGCATATGCCCCTTGGAGGCCATTTGCACAAGGGGACAGGAGGGGTCATTCATGAGATTCATGCGGGCGATTCAGGCTTACTGCATTGCGGGGGATCTCCTGCCCAAATCCACGTTGCTCAGTTTAACGGATCAAATTATCTCGGAGTTGGAGTCGTGTAAAGGGGAGTCATTAAAAAAAGTTAATTAAGGCCGGAAGGGAGATTTTCCCCATCCGAACCTATCCCATCTTTACCATTCCCGTTGCTGTCGGGAATTTTACCCCTGGGGTAGTTGAAATTCTGAGGATTTCGTCTTAGAATTCCTCAGAATGTCGAGGGAAACAAATCGTCCACCCCCCTGAGGTACCTTATCATCGCCATTCTCCTTTAAATGGATTTGCCTCCGAGGTCAAATATGTGTGATGTGAATTGTATTAGATGGGGAGCAAAAAATCTGACCGGAAAAGAGATTGAGGGGAAAAGGGTAATTGAAGTTGGGTCCTACGATGTGAATGGCAGTCTTCGATATATCGTTGAATTGCTTGAGCCCACTGAATATATTGGAGTAGACGTCGTAGAAGGCCCTGGCGTCGATACGATTTGTTCAGCCGAGAATTTAGTGGAAAAATTCGGGCAGGAAAGTTTTGATATGGTGATATCTACTTGTACACTTGAACATATAAAGGATTGGAAAAAAGCTGTTTCGAACATTAAAAATATCTGTAAACCAAATGGCATTATTTTGGTCATTGTACCCTCTGATTGGCCTTTTCATGAATACCCCTACGATTTTTGGAGATATAAAAAAGAAGATATAAAAAATATTTTTTCAGATTGTGATATTTTAGTTTTGGGTGAAGACCCTCAAACACCATCGCTGGTTTACGTAAAAATGAGAAAACCAAATGAGTTTTACGAAAAAGATTTATCAGACTACCAATTATATTCTGTAATTGTTGATAAAAAAATCACCGAAATATATGAAAAAGATCTTCAAAATTTTTATTTCAAACATTTGTCTTTTAAAGATAAAATTAAGAATATCGTATTGAAAAAAGGGAGAATGATATTTTCAAAAGATTAGGAGGTTCTTGCACTCTACGGCTTTGTATGAAAGCCTTGCCTCGACTTCGGATAGGCCATATGACAGGGGATAGAAGGGGAATGAGAGGTTTCCCCGAGTTAGCCTTCGGTGAACTACCTAAAT
>DAOVGJ010000237.1 GCA_030672465.1 Pseudomonadota bacterium
GTTTTCGCAGGCACAAGACAGTTCTACGGCTGGAGAATTTCAATTCAGAAGACTCCACACGGTTCTCGTGGGAATTCTGAAAGGTCTCCTGACGGGTTTATTGGGAATTGGTGGTGGGTTCATTGTGGTTCCTTTCATGATTTATTTTCTGAATATGCCAACACTTCTGGCAATTGGGACCTCTTTGCTTGTCATCCTTTTCTCGGCAATAGCGGGATTCTTTGGAAGGCTTGCAACAGGGCAATTTAATCTGGGGATCACCATCTGGGTTACATTGGCAACTATTCCGGCAGCCCAGATGGGGGCATGGATTGCTCAAAAGACAAATCCGCGTTTACTCCGTTTCTTTTTAGTGATACTTTTGGGTTTGATATTGGCAAAGATGATTGGGAGCCTTTTTCTCTAAAATAAATACATGTTACTCATAACAATAGCTCGCGATTATAAGCAAGGCCCTTAAAACCAATGGGTGACCCTTTTCTTCGAGAGCAACCTCTTAATTTTATCGAGATTCTTATTTGCCTCTTCCTCTCCTTTTTGGACGCAATGGTCAAGTTGTGAGAAGTCCGCCCAGAACACGTCTTGCACATCGGGCTTCAAGACGAGGTCCGCTTCTCGAATCAGAATTTGATTGAGGGTGTGAGCCATAATCTTATCGGTACGAATGACCACATCGATTCCACAGCTCAACTCAAAGGGACCATCTATACCCTTGGATACATCCACAGCAATGATTAAATTGGCTCCCAATTCAGATGCCGGCCGCACGGGGACGAGGTCGATGGATCCACCATCCACCAATTCATGTCCATCCAGCGTGACAGGAGGGAGGATTCCCGGAATGGCACAACTGGCACTGACCGCCTTCCGAAGGGGACCCGTTTTGAACACGAACTCGCTCCCTGTGGTAATGTCCAAGGCGGTAGCGGCGAACCGTAAATGGGTTTCCCCGATGTCAATATCGTCGGTGAGGGCCTCAATATGTCTCCTCAATTCCTCCTCTGAGATCAAGGATCTTTTGGCAAGGGAGAGGTTGTAGAAGATACCCTTCTTAATATGATGGCTGAATTTGTAGAAAAATCCTGAGCCCTTTTCCGAATATTTTTTCTTATTTAAAAAACCAAATTGGGTGAGTTTGAACCGTGCACTTTCAATATATTCACGCGCTCTTTTTTCAACTTCCAGGGCCTTGGGATGAGTTGAATACATCGCCCCAATGATGGCCCCAATGCTTGTCCCCGTGATGATGTGAATGGGTATATTTTCGTTTTCTAATACTTTTAAGATTCCTATATGGGCGGCTCCCCGGGCGGCACCTCCCCCGAGAGCCAGGCCCACCTTCAATTTCCGCATCCAATACCCTCAATCGATCTTTTCCATTACTGCAGCGGCTAAGAGGGGGAACATGATCTCGTGATGACCGGTAAGTGAATAACCCTTGCCCCCCTTGCGAGTGGGCCGATTCACTACGTTGACGGTTGGGCGGTAGTGCTGGAGGAAGTCCATATTGACGGTGATGAAACGATCTACCTGATGGCCCAGGTTTCGGGCCAGGCTCAGGGCCTTAAGGAATACCTCTGGAAGGATGACTGCCGATCCCAGGTTGAGGTAGACACCGCCCTCCAATTTGGAGATGATGGATGAGAAGATCTTAAAATCTCGGTAGCTCCCCTCCCCAATGGCGGCCCCATCGGTCGAGGGATGCATGTGGATAACGTCGGTTCCAATGGCGACGTGTACGGTTATGGGGATACCCACTCTCGAGCCGGCAGCCATAATGCTCAAAGCGGCATAGGGAAGGTTTGCATCGAGGATCTTCCGGCCCAAGGACTCACCCAGCCCCAAACCCCGCGCGACTCCCTCTCTGATGG
This sequence comes from Pseudomonadota bacterium, assembly GCA_030672465.1. Lineage (GTDB taxonomy): Bacteria > Desulfobacterota > BSN033 > WVXP01. Next base: position 1,872 of record DAOVGJ010000237.1, read on the forward strand.
CCCCGTTGATGAACTCCGCGGTTTCCCTGGCCATTCCGAAGGTTCCCTGATCCAGCTCTTCGCCCACGTCCTCAGAGGTATGGCCCGCCATAGCGACTTCGACATCGTGGATGATGCAGGCTCCGTTCATGGCCACCGCCTTGAAAATCCCCCTTTCGATGAGGTTGATGATGATGGGGCTAAGCCCGAGCTTGATAGGGTGGGCACCCATGGCCAAAACGGCCATTCTCTTTTCTTGAAAGGCATCGACTAGGCTCTGGACGATCTCGCGAAAATTCCTTCCAGCTAGTATATTTGGAAGGGCGTCATAGAAATCCCTGAAGGTGTTCCCCTTGGCATAGGTCCTGCTGAAATCGGCAACCCCCACCGTGGATTTTCTCTCCTTTAAGGAGACTGTTTTAGCCTTTTCCGGATCAATCTGGTCGAATCCCGATTTCATCTTAGTTCCCGTGAAGTCCGACTTAGTAGCCTATCTTAAAGATTTGGGCCTCCACCATTTCGCAGAGGATATGCACCACGGCCATATGGACCTCTTGAATACATGGGGTGCTGCTGGAGGGAACAATAAGGGAATAGTTGGACACTTTGGCGAGATCGCCTCCGTCGTTTCCCGTCAGGGCGACGGTTTCGAGGCCCATCTCCTTAGCCACCTCGATGGCCCTGATGACATTGGCCGAGTTTCCACTGGTGCTGATGCCGACGGCGATATCCCCTTGCTTTCCCAAGGCCACAATCTGCTTGGAGAAAACCTCCGAAAAGCTATAGTCGTTCCCGATGCTGGTGAGGATAGAGGAATCCGTGCTCAGGGCTATGGCGGGAAGGGGGGGACGATTCATGAGGAAACGATTGACGAACTCTGCGGCGAGGTGTTGGGCTTGCGCTGCGCTGCCTCCATTGCCGAAAAGCAGGAGCTTATTCCCGTTCTCGAGAGCATCGGCGATCAGCTTGATAATGGCGATGAGTCCGGGAATGTTTTCATGTAAGAATCGTTTCTTGACCTTTTCGGTTTCCTCGATCCTTTTATGGATAATCTCCTCCATGGGCTCTCATATTATACTCCCCCATATTTCCTGTCAAGGGTTTGGGGAAAGTTCCTGTGGTGCTGCAGTGTTGCGGTCATGCGGTGCTGCGGTCTTGCAGTGCTGCTGTGCTGCAGTCCTTATCTTGATTCAACAACTGAGTTAATTCGCGCTCAGAGCTCCTTTTCAGAATTCTCCGGAGGTCAGAGTGAACTTGGGTAGGTGGCATATAAACCACTCCTCGCGGAAATAATCGGGAAAACACGTGGAGTTGACCTTTTTCCCTTTTTAAAATAGGATATTGTATGAATCCGCTCGGGCCTGCGATCATGAGCGGTAAGCCTTTTTGAGGTGATGAACTCTATGAACATCTTGGCCTTGCCCGCCGCCTTAGCCTTCACCATGAACATCACCCTCTGTTTGATCGTCCTCTCCAGCAATCCTAAAAATATCGCCAATAGGCTTTTCGCCTGTTTCGTCCTCTCCTTCGCCACATGGAATGTGGGCGAATTCATCATGATCAATAGTCGCAATCCCGAAACTGCCGTCTTGGGGGTGAAGATCATCTTTGCCGGACTGGCTTATGCGCCGGTTTTTTTTCTCCATTTTTCCCTCGTCTTCCCGTTGAAGCAGAGAATCCCCTTTTTCAGAAGAAACAATTTGATCGTTCTGTATCTTATTCCCGCCGTTACCCTCACTCTCTTCTTTTCCTTATTCGCAATTGATATTCAGCGATTGGAACAGATGAAGAACGTGTTCTACTATGCCCTGAAATTTGAGGAACCGTTGGTATTTCAAATTTTCATCGTTATCATCGGATGTGTAGCAAACATTTATGTCTATTGGGGGATTCGTAATCTCATCTCCGCACTGAAGATTACGCGATTGCCCAAACAGAAGTTGCAGATTAAGTATTTGATCTTCGGGATCGTATCCGTGGGCGTCGTGGGAGCTGGGATCCACCTCTCAAATCATTTCCTGAAGTTGGGATGGCCGGTCTTCTTCTTGGCTAGTCTCTATGCTATTTTGGTCAGCGTCTTTTTCGCCATTGCCCTCATCAAATATCGTTTGCTGGATATCCATATCCTCATTCGGGGCGGCATTCTCTATTCATCCCTCTCTGGATTTGTTTTGGCGGTTTACGTGCTGCTCATAAAGAATATCGGCGAAATGATTTCAGAGGCTTATACCCCTAAATCCCTGTTCGTCGAGTCCATGTTAATTTTGGTCCTGGTTTATATGCTCCGTCCCTTTCAGAAAAAGGCAGAGGATTGGATCGATCGCTTTTTCTACGTTGAGAGGTATCACTATAGAAGGAAGTTCATGGAATTCAGTCGAGCATTGGTCGAGTTAGTCGATTTGGAGGATGTGCTCCGGACGACGGGAAGGTTTATTCCGGAGACGTTGCACATCGAGAGCATTGCCATTCTCCTTTCCGATGAAGAAGGGGAAGAGTATGTAACCCGATATGAGGAAAATGTTCGAGGGGAATTCAAAATTCGCCCCAATTCCAGTCTCATTCGCTCCTTGAGGAAGTCCGGGAAAGGGGCAGTGATAGAGGACTTGAGGATAGAAAAGGGATTGGAAGAGGAGGCGGAGCATATGCTGAGCCTTGGATTTTCGGCCGTCGTCCCCATAATGCTGAAGGAGAAACTCATAGGCCTTATGGTTCTGGGCAGAAAGGTGAACCAGAAGGACTATACCAACGAAGAGATCGAGATAATGGACGCCTTCTCCAATCAAGCCTCTTTGGCCATCTCCCGTGCTCTGATCTATCGCGATATGAGCCTAAAGGATAGGCAGATCATGCAATCGGAAAAGATGGCATCGTTAGGGGAATTGGCAGCGGGGATCACCCACGAGATTCGAAACCCGCTTGCGATCATATCCGGGTCGGCTGAAACCATGAAAAAACGGGGGGATGGAGAGACAAGGGAGGAGATGATTACCTACATTATAGAGGAGTCAGACCGCATCAATACCATGATCACCAATTTTCTGGATTTCGCAAAACCCAAGGAACCCAAATTGGTGAGTTGCGATATTATGGAGGTAATCGGAAAGACCATCCAACTGATTTTCCCCCAGGCCAGGACCCAAAACGTCGAGGTCGTGGAGGAGTTTCCTCAAAAACCACTTTATATCGAGGTCGATCCTGAGCTGATTCAGCATGCCTTCATGAATATCGAATTGAACGCATTGGAGGCGATGGAGCAAGGCGGGGTTCTCAGGATCAATGTGCTCCCCAATCAGGGCGGAAGGGTACTGATTAAGTTCAGCGATACCGGAAAGGGGGTATCCCCCAAGATTTCCCGGAGGATATTCGATCCCTTCTTCACCACGAAGGAGGGGGGTACGGGCCTCGGATTGTCTATCACCCATAACATCGTGGAATCTCATGGGGGGACCATTACCAATGCCTCACATGAGGGAAAGGGGACAACTTTTAGCATTAACCTCCCCGTTCGGAGGGGATGATCGAGATGCGAAAGAGGAATATCCTCGTTGTGGAAGATGAAGTGAAAATGCGGAGAATCCTCGAAGTCAATTTACGGGATAAGTACAATGTCCTCCTGGCGAGCAACGGCGATGAGGCCCTGGATATCGTCAAGGGCAACGACGTAAACCTGATCTTGACCGATATGAAGATGCCCGGAAAGGATGGCATATCCTTGCTCCACGACGTAAAAGAGTTCGCGCCGGATATTCCCGTCATCCTGATCACCGCATATGGAACTATCGAATCAGCCGTTCAGGCCATGAGAGAGGGGGCGTATGATTATATCCTGAAGCCCCTGAAGATGGATGAAATCGAAGTGGTAGTGGAGAAGGCGTTGTCCTATGCCAGACTCATCGACGAAAACCGCAGCTTAAGGGAGGAACTGAAATCGACATACGGTTTCGATAATATCATCAGCATCAATCCAGAGATGTTGCAGATCTTGGAATTGGTTGGTCAAATAGCCGACAGTAAGGCCACTGTTCTGATCCAGGGAGAGAGTGGAACGGGAAAGGAACTGGTGGCCCGAGCCATCCACTATAACAGCCAAAGGTCAAAGGGTTCCTTTATTGTGGTCAATTGTTCAGCCATCCCGAGGGAATTGCTCGAAAGTGAACTTTTCGGGTATGAGAAGGGTGCCTTCACAGGGGCCACGCGATTAAAGTTGGGGAGCTTTGAATTGGCCGATACGGGAACTCTTTTTCTCGATGAGATCGGCGAGATGGAAAAGGAATTGCAGGTCAAGATACTAAGGGCATTGGAGGGATATGGATTTATGCGGATTGGCGGAAACGAATCCATCGAGGTGGATGTCAGGGTGATAACTGCCACCAATCGGGATCTCAAGGAAGCGGTGGAGATCCGGGACTTCAGGGAGGACCTCTACTATCGTCTCAACGTCGTATGCATCAATCTCCCCCCTTTGAGGGAGCGAAGGGAGGATATTCCGCTGTTGGCGGCCCACTCCATGGAGAAATACAAGGGTGAGGGCAAGAGGGAGGTAAACGAAATATCGGATGAGGCTATGAAATTGTTGGAGCGATATCATTGGCCCGGGAATGTGAGGGAATTGGAAAATTGCATATTGAGGGGCATGGTTCTGGCCAAAACGGGCCGAATCGAGGTGACGGATTTGCCTGAAGAGGTGGTTGAGGGGGCTATAAAAGCTGAGGTGCGACCTCCCCGAAATACCGAGGAGTTGAAGCTCATGAAGAAGAGGGAAAAAGAGAGGGTGGTGGGCCAAATCGAAAAGCAGTTCATCATGGAGGCTTTACGGCGAAATAAGGGGAATATTTCCCGGAGCGCCAGCGATGTGGGTATGGATCGGAGACAATTTCAGAATTTGATCAAGAAATACCGGGTTTTCGCGGAGGATTACCGGAATAGGGGATGACAGAGTGCGAAGGAGATAGGTCGTAGTGTGGAGAAACTATTCGCAAAAAGTATCTTTAATTTCAATGAGTTATAAATTGACCGCCATATTGCGATAAAAAAAATCGCAATTCCAGGGGGAGATGGCCCCGCCTCGATCCCCAATGATAGAGGGGGAATCACGTAACTCCTTGACAAAAGGCCACTTTTTGAAGTGGCCTTTTTATTGATCAATTTGGTATGTATTTTGCGAGATCCGATGGTATACGGACAAAAACAGAGAGGGCTACTATGTGGCAGGCATGGATGAGCGGAATCTTAGGTGTTTGGTTGATAATCGCCTCATTCACCATCAGCGGAAATATCATGAACCAATTGATCGTGGGAGTGGCTGTAGCCGTCCTGGGGTTTTGGTCCGCTGTCAGGATTCAGATTTGACCCATGGGGTAACGGGTATTATAACCTGAAAGGAGATGATATCAATGCAATTTGCCGAGCAGATTAAGGGCTTTACCGCAAGCCAGGCATCGAGGATGATCGTGGAAATGCTCCGCAGGATTTCCGATGAACGGTTGGTTCAAATGACCTATTTGGCCGAAAGGCTTACCAGCGATGAAGAGGTATTGGATGGGATACGGGGCATGCGGCACTTCTTACAGGATTCCTCCCACCCCACCATCCGCCTCTTTCGAAAAGTGTTGGATTATCTGCCACCGGAAAACAGGAAAACGATCTTTAACACCCTGTTCAACCATGCCTGGTTCATCGGGGGAAAGAGGCGGGACAGATATGAGCGTGAGCGGGGTTTCAGGCCCCCTTTTCTCATGATCCTCAGCCCTACCTGGCAGTGCAACCTCAAGTGTGCTGGATGCTTTGCGCTGGGGTATCAGAGGAATCCCGGGTTATCCAGGGATCTGGTGATGCGCATATTGGACGAATGTGAGGAGTTGGGAATCTACTTCATCACCGTCTTGGGGGGGGAACCCTTCGTGTATCCCTACCTCTTCGATATGATGGAGGCCCATCCCAATATCTTCTGGAAGATCTACACCAATGGAACCCTGGTGGACAGGGAGAAGGCCCAGAGAATCGCCGAATTGGGCAATGCTGTGGTGATCGTCAGCATTGAGGGCTATGAGGAGGAGACGGACAGATGGCGGGGCAAGGGCGTTTTTCGGAAGATTATGGATGCCATGGATCATCTCAGGGAGGCCAGGGTATTATTCGGTGCCTCCGCCACGGTGACCCGGCACAATGTGGAGACGGTTTCATCTGATAAGTTTATCGATATGCTGATCGACAAGGGGATTATTGCCCAGATGTACTTCCTCTATCTTCCCGTTAACGGGAAGGCCGATTTTTCCCTGATGGTGACGCCTGAGCAGCGAAACCACTTACGAAAGAGGGATATCGAGATTAGGCGAACGAGGCCCCTTTTCGTACTGGATTTTTGGAATGACGGCCCCCATGTGAGTGGGTGTATCGCTGCGGGGAGGCGGTATTTCCATGTCAACGCCAACGGAGATGTAGAACCATGCGTATATACGCACGTTGCCGTGGACAACATAAAGAATGTCAGCTTGGCCGAGGCCTTGGACAGCGAACTGTTTCGAAGCATCCGCAGAAGACAGCCCCATAACGAGAATCACCTGAGGCCCTGTATGATCATCGATAATCCCCACGTCATGAGGGAGGTAATCCAGGAAAGCCATCCCTATTTTACCCACAACGGCGCCGATGAGATCTATACCGAGCGAAAAGGTGAAATGGACCGATATGCCAAAACTTTTGGAAAACTGGCCGATGAGGTATGGGAAAAGGAATACGTACACCCTTGTATGTAATTGGTATTGGCAACGGATTTATAGATTGATGTCGAGAAAACCGCCTTTTGCCCCATGATTTGTTCAAAGAGCTCACCATTGATCCCCAT
>DAOVGJ010000092.1 GCA_030672465.1 Pseudomonadota bacterium
GTGAATTGCTTGGTCGAATTAGGCAAAGGAGGCAACAGATCCTGGAGGAAGTTCAGGATAGGGGAAGGACTATTCTGCAACAGACCGAGAGGGAATTGAAGCGGATCGCTGAGGAGGCTCACAAGGCGGGAGAACGCGGGGTGAGGATACCCAAGGGGGATTTGAGCAAGGTACGCGAACGTTTTTTTCTCCAATTCAGGAGCAGGGGCAGGAAAGCAGGAGGCGTGGCCGGATTGAGGGTAGGGGATTGGGTAAGGGTATTGAGCCTGAGTAAGGTTGGGATTGTTGGCAAGGTCTACGGTGAGACGAAGAAAGCGGATGTTCAGGTCGAAAACCTGAAGGTAAGTGTCCCCCTTCGTGACCTGGAAAGGACCGAGCCCTTACTCCTCGGGGATAGCACGAGGAGTGAGGTGGTGAGGTACGAAACCCCGGCTGAGAAGACGGTTCCATCGGAGATCAACGTCGTTGGCCTCACCGTGGAGGAAGCGCTTCCCGTCCTGGACAAATTCATTGATGATGCTATATTGGGGAAGCTGGAGAAGGTGGATATCATTCATGGCATAGGGACGGGGAGATTGCGAGAGGCCCTCGGGGAACACTTGAAACACCATCGAAATGTGAGGCGATTTGGGCCCAAGGATATCATGAGGTCAGGAGTAACCGTTGTGGAGTTTTGATAAGAATGGCAAGCCTTGACGGTGGCAAGCTTTCATAAGGGGGAACGGGTTGGAGGAATATATTCCCGATGAGGTGATAGCAGAGGTCAGAAGCAGGGCCGATATCGTCGAGGTGATCTCCGAATATCTTCCCCTGAAAAAGGCCGGAAGGAATTACCGTGCCCTCTGCCCCTTTCACCCCGAGAAGACCCCTTCCTTCATGGTCAGCAGCGCCAAGCAAGTCTTCCATTGCTTTGGATGTGGGATAGGTGGAGATATTTTCGGATTCGTCATGAAGTCCGAAAACCTCTCCTTCCCTCAGGCGGTTAAGGTGCTGGCCAAGAAATTCGGTGTGCCTCTCCCCCAAAGAAGGGTTTCACCATCCGCGAAAAGGGAGATTGACAGGAGGGAGGAGTTATATAATATCAACCAGGTGGCTATGGACTATTACCGCGATTTATTGTTCCGTAGGGAGGGAACTGGGGCCCGAGAGTACCTAAGGAAGAGGGGATTAGAAAAGGCGGTGATTGAAGAACACCAGTTGGGATATGCCCTTGATGGCTGGAATGGGCTGGTCAATCATCTCCTCAGAAAAAGGGTTCCCCTGAAGCTGGCCGAGGAACTGGGGCTCGTCATCGCCAAGAAGACGGAGGGGTGGTATGATCATTTTAGGGGGAGGATTATATTTCCCATTTTCGATCTGACCGGAAAAGTCTTGGGCTTTGGAGGGAGGGCTTTAGGTGAAAATCCAACGAAGTACCTCAATTCCCCGGAGTCCACGTTATTTAACAAGGGAAGGAGCCTTTATGGATTGCATGTGGCCAAGACTTTCATTCGGGAAAAGGGATTGGCCTTGATTGTCGAGGGCTACATGGATCTGTTGACATTACACCAATTCGGGTTTAAACATACCGTTGCGACCCTGGGAACAGCGCTGACCGAAAGCCACATCCGCCTGTTAAAACGATTCTCAGATCATTTTGTTACCTGTTTTGATTCCGATGAGTCCGGAGCTGCCGCTACCATTCGAGCCCTTCCCCTGTTGTTGGATGAAGGGATTTCATGCAACGTGGTCCGGCTTCCTGGAAAGCATGACCCCGATAGCTTCCTCCGAGGAGGACATAGGGATGAGTTCCAGGAGATGCTCTTCCAGGCCATCCCCATCTTCGACTTTTTCATTGGTGAGGTCCTTTCCAGATCCGATCTGGGCTCGGCCGATGGGAAGGCCAGGGCCATTGATGAGATTCTTCCCATGGTCGAGAGGATCCGAAACCGGATCGTTCGCGAATCCTATGTTAAGAAGCTGAGCGAGAGACTGGTCTTGAAGGAAGAGGTGGTTCTTGACGCGATGAGGAGTCCTCCCCAAAGAGGGGAAGGGAGACGAGAAGAGCTGAAGCAGGTAATCCAAAAGAAGATGTATCCGAAAACCGAGGAGGCGATACTGCAGATCATGCTCCATTTTACTCATCTGATCCCCAAAATCGCCGAGGATGGAGTGCTCGACGATTTTGAGAATCAAAAAATGAAGATGATAGCCAAGACGCTCAAGGAAATCTATTTCGAGAAGGGCGCTCTGGTCATCTCGGATATTCTTGCCTATGTTGAAGATGATGAGCTGAGGAGTAAGATTTCCGAATGGGTCTTCTTGGATGGGACCTTTGAAGAGGCTTCCCTTGAGAAAACCCTGAGGGATTGTTTCCGTAAGATAAAGATGGGTAAGTTAAAGCGGGATGAGGAGGCCCTCTTGAGAAGGATAAGGGAGGTTGAAAAGGAGGACCGACAAGATCTCCTGGGGGAACTCCTAGCAAAAAGACAGCATTTGTTGGCACGGGAAAGAGATTTGATCGAGATGTATAAGAATTGAGACTCCTGAACTGGGCTTTCCCACTTTGAATTTCTTAAGGGAGATGTTCCAATGGGCAAGGGAGGAAAATCGAACGGATTTAAACGGCTAATTTCCCTCGGAAAGGAAAAGGGGTTTTTAACTTTCGATGAAGTGAACGACAATTTGCCCGAGGATATGACTTCATCAGACCAGATCGATGAGCTAATGATGATGTTCGATGAAATGGATATCGAGGTGGTCGATGAGGCCTTGAAGCTGAGCCGGGATAAGGAGGTCGAGAAGCTGGATGAAGAGGACGAGCCCGAGTCATTGGACCTCTATTCATATGGGAGAACCAGCGACCCCGTCAGAATGTATTTGAGGGAGATGGGTTCGGTATCCCTCCTCACGAGGGATGGGGAAGTGGAGATCGCCAAGAGGATAGAGGAGGGAAAACGGGAAATTCTCGATGTGATCCTCAATTGTCCTGCTACCGTGAGGGAGGTGATTCAGCTCGGAAAGGGTTTGGGAGAGGGGAAGGTGGGGGTTAAGGAGATCACCTGCAATATCGACGAGGATGACGTCAACATTGTGGAGGAGGAGATTCAGCGGAAGAGGGTTTTGGAGTTAATTGACGGAGTGGGCCGGATTAGCAAGGAGATCAGGGGATTATATAAGGATAAGGAATTATCGGAGGGAGACAAGGATGCGGGTCAGAGGGGGAGGGCACGGAAAAAGATACAAGCCAGGAAAAGGGAGCTGATTCTGACCCTGAAGGGGATTAACCTCAGGTGGAAACAGTTGAATAGAATCGTCCAGAAGTTGAAGAATTTCGTGTCAAGTATCGAAAAGGCGGAAAAGGAGCTGACCAAATGTT
>DAOVGJ010000207.1 GCA_030672465.1 Pseudomonadota bacterium
AGACTAAAACCCATGGAGGCGAAGAAAATGTTTTACCAATTCACCTTTTTGGAGTATGATAAGGTTCATTTCGTGGGGAAAGAGATGTCTGGCCTAAATACGGTATTAAACAAAGAGGTCGAGCTTTTGAGCGAGTTCCTCATCGATGAGGGAAGAAAACTTGTCTATGCCATCCTGAGGCTCAATGAGGCCAAGGACCCCTTGAAGGAAAAGGGAGTGTGGAATCTGGACAAGGGATATAACGATTGGCTTCGGATCCACGGCCGAGACTACCAAGTACTGATGGAGAGATACGGGGAGGCCAATACCTTTCGGATCTTCGCGGAGGTTGAAAATATCTTGATCTTCTTCGTCGGTTTCTGTTTGAATAAATACGTGGACGACGAAATGAAAAGAAAACCTCTCTTGGATCGATTAACAGGTCAAATTCAAAAGGAAATGGAGAAGATTGGGGTGGACTTCAATGGCAACGGCCCCAAGAAATACAAGGAAGATGAGAACTACGTTGAGGCCTTCGGGGTCGAGCTCGGTCATCTTTTGGAAAAACCAAGCGCGGTATTGATGGCCAATCTCTCGGTCCTCATCGCTGACTATTTAGGAAAGTGGTTCGTGCCCACCGTGGGGTTCATCCTTCAGAGCTCACAAAGACCTTAGGCTCCCCTTAGAGCAAATCAAGGTTATTCCAATCCAAAGATCTTTTATACAAAGGAGGGATAGGTCGTGGAGAAGGGCAATTTAAAGTCGGCTTTTAAAAAACTCAGGGCGCAAAGTGTGGATGACGTCATCGAAGGGCTCAACGAGATCGAGTGGAAGATAAAGGACCTTCGGGGGAAAGACCTCAATGAGGCAATTCTGGCCTTGTGCAGCCTCTTTTATATCGACCTCTCTGACCGGCCTGACCTGGAGCCTGCCGTGGACCGCGCCTCCAAAATATTGGTTACACTGGGAGAAAAGGCGATCCCCCTAATTCTCTATGAAATGAAGGAGGCAGATTTAAATATCCAGTTCGTTCTTTCAAGGACTTTGGGCCAGATCGGCAAACCCGCCATCAAGCCGTTGCTTAAGTTCTATTCGGGGTCCTTCGATCCTTACGTGAGATCTTTTGCCCTCTACGCCATGGGGAAGATTAGGGAACCTGAGATGACCAAGGTTATCCCCAAGGTGATAGATGCCATGGATGATTCCAATGGCGAGGTAAGGGATACGGCGACGAGGGTATTGGGAAAGATGGTCGAGCACCTGGACCCCCAAAATATCCCACAAAAAGTGCGGAGGAGGATGTTCAACTCAATTATCAAAAACCTATCTGACCGCCATTCCGGTGTCAGGGCAAAGGCGGTACGAAGCATCGGAAAGATGGCGAAGTTCGGTTTTATTGGCACCCGAGAGAAATCCACGGTCAAAAAAGCCATGGCCAGGATCTTGGGACTGGATGATGCCTTCGATTGGGACCGGGCATATGTCGTCCGTGCCGAGGCCGAGGAGACGATGAAGTACCTGGACTGATCCCCCGGAAGGGAACGGACGATGCGGGTCCGTGCGCCACGTTATCAACCCTGAAGGACTTCACAACTCATTACCGGGGGAAAAAATTGTTTAAACATGGAGGAGAAATGGATGGGCTTTCATTTCGAGTACATTCAGGCCCGGGATCTCCCGGATGCTTGGTTTCAATGCATCTATAATATCTTCGAGAAGGGATTCGAATACACGATAGACCGAGGGAGTTTTAAGGGACAGAAGCGGCTTGAGTACGATTATATCGTAATACAGATCAAATTTCCCTCCACTCGGCCCATCATCCCAGATATTCCCCCCGGAGTTGGAGTGCCCCCTCCCACCGATATGGAGTATGTCGAGGGCTACCTGGAAAAGCTCATCACCTCGAATAAATCGGAATTGGAGAGCTACACCTACGGAGAAGACCTGGAGAAACAGATTTCCGAGGTCATCAGGATGTACAAGGAGGACGGGTTCAACACGAATCAGGCCTATATGGCCGTTGGAAATGCGGCCTCCATCTTATTGGACGATCCTCAATGTCTCCGTGGAATCGATACCCGGGTTCGATACGGAAAGCTCCACTTCATGCCCTACTTCAGGTCCTGGGACCTCTGGGCTGGATTTCCCTCCAACTTGGCGGGCATTCAATTGGTCAAGGAATATATGGCCAGGGAGATCGGGGTGGAAGACGGGGAGATCATCGCGGCCAGCAAAGGCCTTCACCTTTACGATTACTGTTGGGACCTCGCCAAGGCGAGGGTGGGAAAATCCGAACTATAGGGGTTGCTGAGGGGTGATGAACCCCGAAGCACTGCCCAAAGATGGGATTATTCATCATTTAACCCATACTTCTTCCTCAGAGTTTCGTCGTATGGTGCCTTTCTCGCCGGACAGCCCTTCCTCGGGCACAACTGACAGCTGAAAAACATCACCTCCGTAGGAAAAAATATGCCGGATATTGACTTTCTCGGGATCATTAACATGCTCTCGGTCAATGTGACCCCGATCAGCTCCTCCACATTACCGAATAAGGAGAAGAAGGGGCTCTGCTCGGTTACCGGCCAATCTTTTAGGGATCCGGGGCTCATCCTGGAGAGCTGCCCTAACCCGAAATGTCTTTTCAAATATTCCTCCAGGTACTGCCTGCTGAAACGCAGGGCCATATCCCCAATGGTCTCCAGATAAAACTGCCTCAGCAGATCGTTACATGAGCTGGCCTCATGCTCCAGGGCCTTTCCAATGGTTATGATAAAGGGAAAAACCCTTCCTACCTTATCCAGATTAACCCGTAAAACCCGGCTGGTAAACGTTACCCCGTTAACCTCTACCGTGTCCTCCCCTCTTTGGCCGATGTATGAGACTTCGTAAACGGCCTTAGCTTGGATTAAGGATTCCGCTATCCCCACCAATTCCCGAACGTCGGATGAAGAGCCGGCTTTTGTATTCAGACGCAACTGCCCCTTGACTTCCTCAAGATCTAATTGAATCGGAATATTATCTAATACCCTCATGACCTCTACTCAAAAAAAACCTTCAACTCTCCGCAGATCTCCTCCGGAGGCATGGTGGTAAGCATCTCCCCGTGGAGGGAGACTCCCGAAACGATTTTTCGAATTTGATCATCTCCCCAATCTCCCCATTGTGAAAGGGTCCCCTCGTGAATAATTATGGCACGAGGACTCTCGTCGGGCTAACACTATATAGTATCTTCTGCGCAAGAGTGAGGTCAAGAGATGGTCCTTTTTGGGCGCGATTCCCCCCTCAACATTCCGTAGTATCATCCTACAACGTACTCAAGTTTCCTGACTATTGAAAATCAGGTATTTCAGTAGGGCATTCCCTTGTTCCCTCGCTCCTATGCCTTCGAAGTGACCCTTTCGGGGTTCGCAGGCGGGGAATACTTACCCCTTCCAGCCGATTTCGGGTACTGCCGTTATGCGGTGCAGTAGTGCTGCGGTTTGAAGGATGGGATTACGCTCAGGAACAACGGAATCCCCAAGAAAATCATGAAACTCCAGACAACGTACAATTGATTGGAAAAAGGGGGGGGAGGTATGATATCATCTCACACGTCAAAGAGGGAGGATGAACCCGATGATACGGCTTCTTTCTGCCTTCAAAAGCACGGGATAGTGGAGGATAATACCTACGACTTACATAGAGGGAGGGGAGAATCATGAAAAAGCTGGTCTGTCCTAATTGCGGGGCCGAATTAGATGAGTGGGGGTATCATCTTTGCAGAAATGCGAGTTTTGTCGAACCCGTAAAATGCGAATACTGCGGGAAATCTATAACGGATCCCAGACACATCTGCAAACCCATGCTTCCTCATTTGAAGTATGTATGCGGTAACTGTGGAAGGTTATCCGTGAAAGAGCATCTGCTCTGTAAGCCTACCCCCGTTGAATAACCAACTCCTTATCCTGAAAATCTCTCTGGGTGAATTGCCGACGACGTTAGAATTCCGGCTTCAACATCCCATTTATCTCCTCGGGAAAGGCCATACAAATGCTCTCGTTGAAGAGGTTTCGAAGGGCCCCTACGTCGGATGAACCCAGGGCCTGATTGAAGAAAGTCCGGGGCGAGAAGAGAAGATGCACCCGAGCGTGCTCATCCCCTACAGCGCCGGTGAAAAAATTCATGTTGAAGTTGTAAATTCCCATCTTATCATAGGCTGCCATGGCCTTGGTGAGCCCCGCGCATAGGTCAGACAGGTCGCCGTCGGTAAGTTCAAGCGTCGATTGAACGCCATTCACCACGGCCAGCACGTCTCCAGCTACTCCCATGGGAGCATAGGCAGTGAGCCACGTTGTACGGCCAATTCTTCCCAGGTAACGTTCGCCGCTGGCCTCCTCAGCCTTTACCAAATCGTCCCAGTAATTAGTGCCGTTAGTCCCGGAGTAAGTTTGCGCTGCCTCCAATTCCTCTCGCATGAGGTTAGGGGCAACAGAGGTGGCAAATACCTGCAAGTGTGAATGTATCAAGGAACTCCCCGAAGCGGGCATGTAGTTCCAGTTGATGATATGATAAACTGACTCAGGGTGCCCTATACCATCGACCTTACGAAAGAACTCCATGGCGAGGCGGAAGGTCTTTGCGATGCGCTCAGCCGTGATCTCCGTCATGGGAATGAAATGACGGCTCCCCATGGTGGCCACGGCGCCAAGGCTATCATATGGAGCTATATTGGGAAAAAGAACCATGTCGTCCGAAATAATCCGCCCCTCTGGTAAGATCTCTTCCGGGAAGCAAGGAGTTACCTTCAGGACCTTGTCCGGGCAAAAGGGACACCATGCCTCGGTCCCGGCAACGAGCTTTTCAAAATCGGGCTTATCCCATTTGAGCGCCATGAAATGGCAAATGCGGGAATTTCTTCCGGTCAGGGGATCCCTCCGTATCTCGCTCGGAATGGACCTGCGGGCCATGTTGTTCTTTGGATCGAGAATGAGGGTTTCCTTTTGGATAGCTTCGAACTTCATGGGGTCTCCTTTTCCACACTTGATCAGAGGTCAATAAAATCATACCATACTATATTACCACAACAATAGTCCACGGAAAATCTGTCCGAAGTATCCTGGCTTCCATAAGAAACATTTTTGTAACTCTTTGGCTTCATTGAAAATTTGATACTTCAGAATAGAACTCCTCCATTGAGAAGCGTCTCGTTTTTTTCGATAGATATAGCTAGTATCACGTCCCAAAAGTAATTTATAAAAATCACGCCAAAACTGGTCGTACGTATTGAGCTGTCGAAATATAAAATTCGAAGCACGAAATTCGAAATCCGAAACAATAACAAAATTCAAATCTTCCAATGTTCTAAACATGTTTTGGATTTTGGTCATTTGATATTCGGATTTGTTTGGCATTTCGATATTCGAATTTCGGATTTAAAGCGTCATATTTCTAGACGCTGTGCGATCGTGTAAATTATGCAAGTTATTACTGGGACACCACACTAGGTAGGAATTGAAGGTTATATTGATTCTCGCGCAGAGATATTTAGATGTTTATAGATCTGGAGGAGACGTTGGTTCTGAAACAACTTGTTTGCATCTGAAAGGGTATAAGTGTGTTATACCGCAGTCTTGAGGCCTAAAGGTATTGTGAAGAAACTATGTAGACTATAGTTGGGTGAAAAGGAAAAACTTATGAAAGCACAAATCACAATACTAACATGTGTTCTCGCAGCCATGTTCTCAGGCTTCGGATGTGCACACCAGAGCGGGAAAACAGAGGCACAGCTTCCGAA
>DAOVGJ010000277.1 GCA_030672465.1 Pseudomonadota bacterium
GCACGTCAACGATCTTGAAAGGGCTGTGGGCATTCAGGTGGCTGAATACCGCCCCGGGTAAATTATGCAAGAAATTAAGGAGGATGGTCTCGTAAAAAGTCATAAATCAGACGGCACAGTAAAAAGCTCCAGATGCAAGGCTTGCGAATCTTGAGGAATGAGGCGTACTTACCAGTACGCCGCAATGACGAAAGATGAAGCGTAACGCAGCAGTTGGACTTTTTACGAAGCCGTCAACAATAACCCAAGCCTACTTATCCAGGTAGTCAATTAACACCAATAAATTGAAACAAGTGCGGAATTTCGCCGATCACGCAGGTTATAAAGGCTTGAATATGGTCTAATTCTCTTAACCTTTGGACCTAAGAGAGGAATTGGCTCCCTTGGAGCGGGAAACGGGGCTCGAACCCGCGACCCTCAGCTTGGAAGGCTGATGCTCTGCCAACTGAGCTATTCCCGCTAAATGTTACCCCATGGTGGAGAGGGGAGGATTCGAACCTCCGAAGGCTACGCCAACAGATTTACAGTCTGCCCCCTTTGGCCACTCGGGAACCTCTCCTACTGAATCAAGGCAATTTATAATAATAAGAAATATTGAAATAAAAATCAAATGCTATTTTTTCGAAAAAATAGGAATTTAGCCCTCTTACATCAAATAATCGGATTTTTTTAAAAATTTTCTTAATAATTAGCCAATTTACTCTATTTATCTAATATTTATATCATATATTCATCTCCCCTGTCAAGATTCCCCCTGAGATCTCTGAAAAATTGGGGAAACGAGCTCTGAGCACAAAATCATTCAGTGTTGCAGTCATACAGTTCTGCGGTGCGGATTCTAATTTAACTACTTTAACTATGCCTGCGGTGACTGAGGTCAAGAATCGTCGAAAAAATATTTTGAGCAGCGAAGGGCGATTTTTTCAGAAATCTCCCCCTTTTTTATCTCCATCCAAATCCTCGAAGGGGATGCCATTCATTTCAAGAAATTCCCTTCGGGCCTCGGACTTTGCCCAACACCGTTGATCCCGCTGGTGTTCACTATATGGGCGAAGAGATAAACGCATTCTCCAGAAATCCAGGGAACTTCCCGTTAGCTCGCTCATTATCCTTGAATTGAATAATAAAATATGTTAATTATTTTTCAGATTTACGCATTATTTATTAAAGATTAATCGATAATTTTAATCCGCTTAACCTCTATCCACCACAAAGTGGCAAAACCCTAATGAGTTTCCATATCAGGCTATATCCGAGAATGAATGGATTTGGCTAAGATGATACAATTTTACCATGTAAGTAAGATTTATTCCAACAATATCCATGCGTTAAACGACATTACCCTTCGGGTGAATAAAGGTGAATTCGTCTTCTTAACTGGATCCAGCGGAGCCGGCAAGACGACCCTTCTCAAGCTAATATACTGCGAAGAACGTCCTACTCGGGGGGAAATTTTGGTAAACGGAATCAATATATCGAGGATCAAGCCCTCCCGAATCCCCTATCTCCGACGGAATATCGGTATTGTCTTTCAGGATTTTAAGCTTCTGAAGGATTTAACCGTATTTCAAAATGTGGCCTTCGCCTTGGAGGTCACGGGGATGAGGGGGAGAGAACTGAAGAGGAGGACCTGGAAAACCTTGCGAATGGTTGGATTGCTGGATAAGATGGATGAAATGCCGTTAAAGCTCTCGGGGGGGGAGCAACAGCGGGTGACCATCGCTCGAGCCCTTGTCAATAATCCCTCCATTCTCTTGGCTGATGAACCAACCGGAAACCTTGATCCCGATGTCACCCTCGATATCATCAACCTCATGAATAATTTCAATGCATGGGGTATGACCATCGTTATCGCCACTCACAACACTGACTTAGTCAGGAAGTACAGTAAAAGGGTTATAAAGCTAGACAAGGGCAGAACCATAGACCAGATGCATCCAGAGAGGGCAACGCTCATACCCGAATCCAAAGCCTCCTTTTTGTAAGGGCCAATGTTTTTTCTTGAAAAAGCCTATCGAGACATAAGAAGAAATATCTTGGTAAATGGAGTATCCATCAGCATTATTGTCTTCTCCCTCCTCATTTTTTCCATTTTTCTGCTGGTCTTATTAAACCTGAATAAACTCCTGGCTCACTGGGAGGGGAAAATCCAAGTAATTTGCTATGTAAAGGATGGCCTATCACCCCATGAGGTAGAGAATTTGGAGAAACGTATTCTTGACGTGAGAGGAGTGAAGTCAATCAAATACGTTTCCAAATCCGATGCTACGTTACTCTTCGAACGGCTCTTTGGCAACCAAAAGGGGATCCTTGAGGGTTTGGATTTGAGTATCTTACCCGCCTCCTTTGAAATTCAACTTGAGCAAGAATTCTATCACGGTCAGGGGCTGAGCCAATTCGCGAAAAAACTGAGCCAGCTCAAGGGAATTTCGGACATCCAATATGGGCGAGAATGGATCACCAGGCTTTCCACCATTGTGTATCTCCTGAGATGGGGACAATGGATCCTGGGAGGAATTCTATTCCTCGCCATATCTTTTATCGTATCCAATACGATCAAACTGAGTATCTATTCCCGAAAGGAAGAGATCGAAATTATGAGATTGGTCGGGGCAACGAATGGACATATCAAGATCCCCTTTTTAATCGAGGGATCCCTTCAAGGAGTTTTGGGAGCCACCCTTGCGCTGGGATTGCTGTTTCTCCTTTTTCAATCGTTCCTCTTTAAGTCGGGACCTTCTATCAAGGCCTATTGGGGTCCGATCACACTCTCCTTTTTGTCGTGGAGCTCCATTGGAGGAGTAATCTCGGTGGGCATTTCCCTAGGAGTTCTGGGGAGCTACCTGTCGTTGGCGAGGTTTCTAAAAGCATAAATGATTCACGTAAGAAAAATCCTCTGCAGCCTTTTCTTTTTCAATTTCATATTCATAGGAACCAATTTTGCCGTTGATGATATCGACATTAACGAAGTACAAGTTAAAAAGGAGAAAAACCGGCTTCAAGAGATCCGAGAAGAACTCAAGCACAAGAAAGCCGGCGAAAAAGCGGTCTTAAAAAAAGAAGAATCCATCCTCGGCACACTCAGCCGGATGGAGAGGGATCTCCTTCAAAGGGAGAAGGAGTTGAAGAGGTTGGATTCAAAATATAAACGAATTAGGAAAAATATAACTTCGGTACAAGAAAAGCTGAACCGAATCCAACACAAAATAGACCAAAATCAAACCCGTCTCCATTCCCGAATTGTTGCCATATATAAAACGGGAAGAATCGGTTATCTCCCCTGTCTCCTTTCCTCCGACTCTTATAACGATTTTATGAGAATGACGAAGTTCCTGAGGATGGTGATCGATTACGATGCGAATTTATTGAGGAATTACCAAGGCCAATGGCTCGAAAAGAGGCAATATCAGGAAAAATTGGAGAATGATATCAAAGAGCTCAAACGGACCAGGGCGGACCAGGAACGAAAAAGATTGGAGATCATCCACGCAAAAAGGGGGAAACGGGCCTTTCTCAACGTGGTAAGGAGGCAGAAGGAAGAGTATAAAAAATGGATTCGAGAATTGGAAGATAGGGCAAAAGAGCTCCAGCTTTTGATTGATAAGCTGGAAAAGGAGATGAGAGATAAAGGGGTCTATGATTTAAACTTCAAGGGTCATAAGGGAAACCTTTCGTTGCCCGTGCTGGGAAACATTATCCCGGAGAAGCGTGGCCGTGGAATTATCATAGAGGCACCTAAAGACTCACCGGTACGGGCTGTCTTTTCGGGAAGGGTAATCTATTCGGGCTGGTTTGAGGGGTACGGCAATATTATCATCCTCGACCACGGAGGTAAATATTATACGGTCTTCGGCCACGCCTCGAAGGTATTAAAGAGGGTAAATGAACGGGTCACACAAGGAGAGGTCATCGCCCTCGTTGGCGATACGGGCTCCATAAGGGGCCCCTGTCTCTATTTCGAAATTAGGTATAGGGGGAAGCCGGAAGATCCGTTAGAATGGCTTTCTATACCTAAAGGTTCAGATGGTCCTTCCAAAGCAAAGAAGGGCTCGGCCGCGTCGGGGGGAGGGGGACAGATTTAGGAGGGGAAGGGCCCCGTTCTCCACCATTAGTTAGAGCAAGGAGGAAAACATGTTAAAGAGAGTTAGCCGTTGCAACCCAAAACTACTAGTTCTTATCTTAATCATCTTGTTTTTGGGAGTCCTTGTCGGGATGGGGAAGAACCGGAAGGTCTCCGCGGTTACCGACGATGTCTATGAGGATCTCCGGGTTTTCACCGACGTCCTCAACCATTTGCAGAAGGATTACGTGGAGGAAACCGAAAATCGAAACCTGATTTACGGAGCCATTAAGGGGATGTTGGATACCTTAGATCCCCATTCATCCTTCATGCCCCCCGAGGTCTACAGGGAAATGCAGATGGAGACCAAGGGAAAATTCGAAGGACTGGGCATCGTCATTGAGAAGAGGAAAGGGCTCTTAACGGTCGTCTCCCCCATAGAGGATACCCCGGCCTTTAAGGCGGGTGTCAAATCGGGGGATCATATCATAAAGATCGATGGGCATCCCACTGAGGACATGACGTTGCATGAAGCCGCCATGAAGATGCGGGGGACCAAGGGGACCAAAGTCACCATAACCATCACCAGGGAAGGATTGATCAAGCCCAAGGACATCACCATTGTTCGGGGTATAATCCCCTTAATAAGCGTCAAACATGACGTATTGGAGAAGGGAATCGGTTATGTCCGAATCTCACAGTTCAACGAACAGACGGCCTCGGACTTCGGGAAGGGCCTCGAAAAACTAGAGGATCTCAATAAGGCTCCCCTGAAGGGCTTGATCATTGATCTTCGAAACAACCCCGGGGGACTTTTGGACCAAGCCGTAAAGGTGGCTGATAAATTTATCAGGCGAGGTGTTATCGTCTCCATAGAGGGGCGAACCAAGGAACCGTTGAAATTCGAGGCTCACAGAGAAGGAACCGTAGAGAATTACGCGTTAATTGTCTTGGTCAACAGCGGCAGCGCCAGTGGGTCGGAGATCCTGGCAGGTGCGTTACAAGACCATGGAAGGGCATTGATCTTGGGGACTCAAACCTTCGGCAAGGGGTCTGTTCAAACCATTTTCCCACTGAAAGATGGGGCGGGATTGAAATTAACCACGGCTAGATACTATACCCCCAAGGGAAGGTCTATTCAGGCAATGGGTATCACCCCAAATATCATCGTCCCCTATTCGCGGGTTTCCGATGATCGAGAATCGAAGGAGCAACCCCCACATCCCCTGGAAAAGGATTTAGAGCACCATTTAAAGAGGGTAGAAGAGGAAAAAGGGGAAAAAGAGCCAAAGGAGGAGAGGGTCCTCGATCCCCAGCTGGAACGGGCCGTGCAAATCATGAAGAGTTGGGAGATTTTTCAGGGGCTTTCCCTTAAGAAATGAGGAAACCCTAATGGGTCAGCGACCGACGAGGAAGACCAAAGCCAAAAGGGCTTCATCGAGGAAGAAACCCTCAATCACGCGGCGGAAGAAGAAGCCATCTTCACGATTTTGGCCATTTCTGGGGCTCATTGGATTATTTCTGGTCTTGGGTCTCATTTTCCTCTACCTCTATCGACCTTCTGATCGTTTCCAATATCAACTCAACCAAAAAATAGATCTCCTCGATAAGGCTATTCATAGTCGCCTTTTCGAACTCGGTTTTTCGAAAGCGGATATCCTCTCGCGACAAACCGTCCCGAGAATGAGCGGAAACCTTTCGTGGAAGACCTCCTCCATTGAGCTTCGACTCCCCAAACGGACCTCATTCTCCCGGATCAAGAGCGATATGAAACGGGATTTGACCCAAGTGGATAGGGATATCTGTCTTCGGTTCATCGAGGATCCCTCTAAACCAAGGAAGATAGAGGTTCTGGTCGGCGATCTTTTAACCCATAACCTCATTTTCCACCCTCGTAAAATCCCCAAGAAGAAAGTTGGACCCCGTGTTGCCATCATCATCGATGACATGGGTTCTAGCAAACGGAGGGCGCGGGAACTGATAAACTTGGATGCCCCCATCACCCTCTCTTTCTTCCCCTTCTCCAGGAATTCCCGGGAATTGGCCCAGGAGGCCTTCGAAAAAGGAAAGGAGGTCATCCTCCACATGCCCATGGAGCCACATGGATTTCCGGAAATAAACCCTGGCAAGGGCGGCCTATTGATGAGCATGACCGAGGAAGAACTCCATCGACAGATTCGTGAAAATCTCGAGACAATCCCCTATATAAAGGGGGTAAATAACCATATGGGATCACGCTTCATGGAGGATGACCGTAGGGTAGGCATTTTGATGAAAGAGCTGAAGGCACGGAAACTCTTCTTTTTGGACAGTCGGACGACCTCCAAGACGGTGGGGTATCGGACTGCAAAAAAATTGGGCATCAAAACCGGACAACGAGACGTTTTCTTGGACAACAACTGTTATGATGAAGCGGAAATTCGGAGGAATATCTCACAATTGGCAGAAATAGCCAAAAATGAGGGCAAGGCCATCGGCATTGCTCATCCTCACCGTTCCACAATCAGATCCCTTCGGGAAATGATTCC
>DAOVGJ010000266.1 GCA_030672465.1 Pseudomonadota bacterium
TTGCCGCTGATCCTGCTCATTACGCCAGGGGGGTTTATATTCGGCTACGCCAAACCCGTTCCCATCAATCCCTATAATCTGCGAAATCCGAGGCGAGATATCATTTGGATATCCCTCGCGGGTATATTGACCAATTTGGCCTTAGCAGCCGTTTCCGCAATGGTATTTCGGGTTTTGGTTTCCCTTTTCCTGGGTTCATGGAGCCTCATTGTAACGCCTCTTTTGATGATGTTAAGCGTTAGCGTCAGGATCAATATTATTTTAGCCGTCTTTAACGCCATTCCCATTCCACCTCTGGATGGAAGCCGGGTTTTGGTCAATCTTCTCCCTTCGAGGCATTCCGTGATATTTTCGAAATTGGAGCCTTACGGATTTATCATTATACTATTGCTTTTTTTTACGGGAATGATCGATTTTATCTGGCCCATCATCCGGTTCTTTATGACCCTCTTTTTGGGTCATTATATGATATAGGCGAAAATACTCGGTCTATTCAATGGTTACTGCAGATCCATATACTGTAAAGTTAGAAATTTTCGAGGGCCCGTTGGACCTCCTCTTGCACCTCATCAAAAGGAACCAGGTAGAAATATACGATATCCCCATCGCCACGATTACGGACCAATACCTCGATTATCTAAACATGATGAGGACCCTCAACCTAGATGTGGCCGGCGAATTCCTTTTGATGGCGGCGACCTTGCTCCAAATAAAATCGAAGATGCTTCTGCCCTCACGACCCGAAGAGGAGGAAGAGGAGGAGGACCCAAGGGCAGAGCTGGTGAACAGGCTGTTGGAATATCAGAAATACAAGGAAGCGGCTGCTCGACTCCATGAGAGAGATATTTTGGATAGGGATATCTTTGTGCACGGAAATCAGGTGGAGGGATCTGAGGATAGGGGACTTGTTGAGATCGGGGTTTTCGAACTGATTGAGGCCCTCAGGGATGTTTTGAATCGGTTCTCCCCCGAAGCCGCCTATGATATCACCCTGGATCGGATAACGATCGAGGAACGGATCGCCCAAATTCTGGAGGCGGTTAAATTGGAGGGGAGGGGGCTTCTCTTCTCCTCGCTCTTTTCCGGGGCATCGTCCAAAGAGGATATCATCATCACCTTCCTCGCTCTCTTGGAATTGATCAGAATGAGGATGATCAAGGTTTATCAAAGGGTTCCATTCGGGCCGATAGAGATTCTCGCCTTATCGGCAGGGTAGGGAAAATCCATGAAAAGGGTTGTTGCCATCGTTGGCTTACTGATTGCGGGCTTAATAATGGACCTTTCGGCTGCGGAATTACCCCAGGTAAAGGAGCTGATGGTAGTGGGGTCCAGAGAAATGGTTGAGGGGGATGTTGGAAAAGTCCGCCAAGATGCAATCCTGAACGCGCTCAAGGAGGCGGTACGGATCTCCCTTCTGGAGTTTATCCCATCAACAATGCTTGAGGAGAATGCCATAGCCCTGGACATGGAGATCTTCAGCCGTGTGACCCAATACGTGCAAACCTTCAAGATCCTCTCCGAGACAGGGAAGGCTGACAGGCATGAGGTGCTGTTGCAAGCTCAAATCGACCTCCATAAATTGAGGGATTCGCTGTCGGCCATGGGCTTATTGGAGGAAAAGGTGGCCCAGGAGGAGGTTGTACGTATCCGAATGGTCCTCGCCGAGGTATCTCGGTACCCTTGGTACCGGGAATTCGAGGATTTCCTCAGGGAAGACCTCGATTTCATCAGAGGGGTGCAGCTTCGGTCCGTGATGACGGGAGAGTTCACTATGGACATCGATTTGATCGGCGACATTCAACCACTTCTCGATGCCTTGAAGATAAAGGAGTTTGAGGGATTCTCCCTGGAGATCGATCAGGGCCTTGAGGATCAGGTTGTGATTCGTTTTAGGTCAAGGGAGACATCTGGGTCTTAAAGGCCCCTCAACTCTCCCATTATGAATATTAATTCGAGGAAAGGAGTATTCCATGAGAAAGCATCCTGTATTACTAGGTGTCATTATCATCGGGGTTATTTTAGGGATCTTCCTCCTGTCGATCCTCTTCTTGACCCGATTCGGAGGGGAAAAAGCCTTCGCCCTTGGGGATAAAATCGCCGTGGTGGATATCAAAGGAGTGATCACCAGTTCGAGAAACATCGTTGAACAGATCGATAACTTTAAGGAGGACGACGATGTTAAGGCCATCATTTTGAGAATCAATTCCCCGGGAGGCGGTGTCGGGCCTTCTCAGGAGATTTATCGGGAAGTCTTGAGGGCTAAGGAGAAGAAGAAAATCATCGCCTCGATAGAATCCGTGGGTGCATCGGGGGGGTATTATGTCGCCTGTGCCTCTGACCTCATCGTGGCCAATCCGGGAACCATTACGGGGAGCATCGGGGTGGTGATGGAGTTCTCAAATGTAGAGGACTTATTGAAGAAAATAGGGTTCCGGAGCTACGTTATCAAAAGCGGTAAACATAAAGATATTGGGTCCCCGTTGAGGGAGATGACCTCCGAGGAGAGGTCGATCCTTCAGGGCGTTATCGATAGTGTTCACAGTCAGTTCGTTCGGGCGGTCGCGGAGGGCAGGAATATGGAGGAAAGGAAGGTAAGACAGATCGCCGATGGCCGAATTTTTTCAGGGGAACAGGCCAAGGAACTGGGGCTGGTTGACCGGCTTGGGGGCCTTCAAGACGCCATCGAAATAGCGGCTGAAATGGTCGGGATTGAGGGAAAACCCGCGGTGATTTACCCGAAGAGGAAATTATCCCTCTACGAGTTGCTCTTCAAAAAATCCCTCCGCCTCCTTATGGATGAGGTTTGGCAGAGGGAATATCGACTCAGCTACTTGATGTACTCCCCCTGAATCTTCTTCATATCCTCCCAGACCTCCCTTTTCTTGTGGGGATTTCTCAATAGAAAGGCCGGATGATAGGTAGGCATCACCTTAATTCCCCGATATACATGAAACCGCCCTCTCAGTTGGGAGATCTTTTCCCCTGTCTTGAGCAGGGTTTGGGCCGCAAAGGTCCCCAGGGCACAGATGATCTTGGGCTGGATGATCTCGAGCTGTTTCTTAAGGAAAGGTTCACAGGTAACGATCTCGGCCTGCTGAGGATTTCGATTATGGGGAGGGCGACATTTAATGATATTGGTAATATAGACCTCTTCCCTCCTGAGGCCAATGGCATTGATGATTCGAGTTAAGAGCTGCCCAGCCTTACCGACGAAAGGTCTTCCCTGTCGGTCCTCATCCTCTCCTGGCGCTTCGCCGATGAATACCAACTGGGCCTTTTCGCTCCCCTCACCAAAGACGATATGTCGGCGCGTTAGATGAAGTTTACACCGTTTACATTCCCCTAGCTCCCTCCTCACCTCGGTTAAGGTGGGCTGAGGATGAGGGATTTTATTGAGAGCCCCAGGGAAGAATTCCGCGCCCAGGCTTTTTTGATAAGCTACGTAATGCCTTAAGTCTCCTATGAGCCGAATGAATTGGTCCTTTAAGAAGGATCCTTTTGCCCTATCCATGGAATTCGTTGTGAGCTCGGTTTCGTTACACAACATCATATGTCTTCGATTCCCTCCTGTCAACTTACCTGCTCGAGATAAGAATAAGGAAACTCTAGATCGATTACCATTGCAAAACACTTCCTGATGGTATATTTTACATTGGTACCGTTGGTACCGCTTTCCTTTTTTCCTGAAGGGATTGGAGCAACTGATGGAGTATTCATCATGAAATGTCGAAGCTGTGGAGCAACCAATAAGAAGGATTCGAAATTTTGTAAACAGTGTGGTTCAAACCTCAACATTAGCTTCGCTTGCCCTCGTTGCCATTTCGAGAATCTTCCGGATTCGGCCTACTGCACACAATGTGGGACGAAGCTGTCCGTTCAAAGAAAACCAAAAGGTACCCAAAAGCGGTGCCAAAGTTGCGGCTATCTCAACGATGTTGATGTCGTTTACTGCTATTATTGCAATCAGAAGATAATGGAGGATTACCTGGAATAGGGCCTTTTGGCAACGCCGGGAATGGCATTAATAAAATAGAGTCTTCTCCCAATTAGTTGCTGGAATTGAAGGATTCAAGGGTTCAAGTGAAATGATTAATAATTACAAAGGATTAAAAGTTTGGCAGAAGGCTTATCAGCTTTGTATTAAAACCTATAAGATTACCAAAGGCTTTCCGAGGGAGGGGAGATATGGATTAACTTCACAGATAAGGAGGGCTGCTGTATCAGTTCCATCAAATATAGCAGAGGGCTAT
>DAOVGJ010000141.1 GCA_030672465.1 Pseudomonadota bacterium
GCAACGCTCTGCATGGATTATGATAAAAGGGTAACCCTGAGGGAACCGAGGGATAGGGCAACTTCATGGCATGCCCACGATAGTTGCCGGTGTTGCGGGGCCTGTGTAATATCCGGAGAGAGGTCATCGAGCTGTCCTGGGATTCTTTCCCCAAAGGATATTATATTGAGCCCCCAAGGATTCGGACCGGCAAGGAATATCGTGGGGTTTACCGGGGGCGATCTCTGCTGCAAACCCGATTTTTATACAGAGTGCACCCGATTAATCAAGGAGAAAACTGAACTCTGGGTTCTGATCGAGACCAACGGCTACGGCCTTACCCCTGAAAATCTAAACCTCTTGAGGGAAGCGGGGGTGGATTCGTATTGGTTAGATATTAAGGCCTTCGACGATGAAACCCATAAGTGGTTGACGGGATGCTCCAACAGGGGGATATTGGCCCTCCCGGAGGAGATGCTCAAAAGGGGGTTCGTTCTGGAGGTCCTTTCCCTTTACATCCCAAAGGTGGTGGAGACGCAACAACTGACGGAAATTGGAAGGCTTCTGTCTCGATTGGACTCCAATATTCCGTTCACCATTTTGGCCTTCTTCCCAGAAAATCAGATGATGGATTATCGACATCCCACTGCACAGGAGATGGTAGAGGCTTTCCTGGAGGTTAAGGCTACGGGTTTGGAAAATGTTCGCCTTGGAAATACCGGCGTCTTTGTCAAGGGGGATGAGGACTATCGGCTTTTAGAGGAAAAGGTGGGGTTGGGGAATTATTGAGGACCTTAAGCCCCGCAGTTTTGGCTCAATTTAGCGGGAAATGGAGGTGGAGAGATGGAAGGGTATGCCGGGAAGATCTTGAGGGTCAACCTCTCCGATGGAAGGGTATCGAAGGAGAAGATCTCGGAGGAGATGAGGGAAAAGTTCCTCGGAGGCAGGGGATTTGCCGCCAAAATTCTCTGGGATGAAGTCAGCGGCGTTGACCCACTATCGGAGGAGAATAAGATCATCTTTTCAACGGGCCCCTTAACGGGCCTTCCCTTGCCCAGCTCCGGGAAGATGGTCATTGCCTCGAAAAGCCCCCTCACGGGGGGATATGGCGATGGAAATATCGGGAGCATGGCTGCGGTGCATTTACGGAGGGCCGGATACGATGTATTGATCGTGGAGGGAAGATCCGAGACCCCCTGCTACATCGCCATCCAAGATGAGGAGGTGAAAATCCTTGATGCTCGGGATCTCTGGGGAAGGACGACTTTCGAGTCCCAGGATACCTTGGAGACAAAGCACGGGAAAAATATCGGGGTCTTAGCCATCGGTCCAGCGGGAGAAAATATGGTGGGGTTTGCCAATGTAATCTCCCAGAGGGGGAGGGCTGGCGGGAGGCCGGGGATGGGAGCGGTGATGGGCTCCAAGAACCTCAAGGCCGTCGTCGTTAAGGGCACTGGGAAAATTCCCGTCTTCGACGAGGAGAGGTTGCGGGAGATGGGCAAGGAAGGCTACGGGGAGATAAAGGGCAAGGAGAATTATGATTTCTGGATCAGACAGGGCACCATGCAGGTCTTCGAGTGGTGTGATGAGAATAGCTGTCTTCCCACGTATAATTTCAGGGAGGGGACCTTCCAGTTCTCGAAACGGCTGGATGGATATGCGCTGGAGGGGGTAAAGGTGGATCGTAAGGGATGTCCCCTCTGCAATATGCAGTGTGGAAACATCATCAAGGATTTGGAAAACAAGAATACGGAGTTGGACTACGAGAGCGTGGGGATGTTGGGCCCCAATATCGCAATGGATGACCTGAGAAAGGTCGGGGTCCTTAATCGAATGGCGGATGAATATGGGTTAGATACGATATCCCTGGGGAGCTGTCTGGGATTCTTGATGGAGGCATCCGAGAGGGGATTGATCGATGCGCGGATCGCATGGGGGGATTTGGATGCATGTAAAAAGGTCATCGAGGAAATCGTGAAAAAGAAGGGACTCGGGGAGATCATCTTTGGGGGGGTGAGAAAGGCCGCCGAACGTGTGGGAGGTGATTCTCGGGACTGGGCGATGCACGTCAAGGGGATGGAGATTTCGGCATATGACTGCCACGCTTGTCCTGGAATGGCCCTCTCCTACGGGACATCGCCCATCGGGGCCCACCATAAGGATGCGTGGGTTATCTCCTGGGAGATTTCGACGGATAGGTTTTCGTATAGTAGGGAGAAGGTCGAAAAGGTGATTGAGCTTCAGAGGTTGAGAGGAGGATTGTTTGAGAGCATGACGACCTGCCGCCTCCCATGGATTGAGGTTAACTTCGGCATCCATTGGTAACCGAAGTACCTTGAGGCCGCGAGGGGAGAGGGTATGAGCCAAGAGGCGCTCTTCGAGTTGGGCGACAGGATTTATGCCCTTATCAGGTCTTATTGGATTAGGGAGAATCGAAGGTGGAGCAGGGAGATGGATTATCCCCCATCGAGGTGGTTCGAGGAGCCCTTGAGCCAGGGTAATTTGAAGGGATATAAGCTGGACAGGGCTCGATACGATGAGATGCTCTCCGGATATTATGAGATAAGGGGCTGGGATGAACATGGCATCCCGCACAGGGAGACTTTAGAAGGTTTAGGACTGGGGGATGTCGCCGGAGTCCTGGGGAAACATGGCTGAATTCAGATTTCTCGGTTATCTTGCTGAAATCTACGGGAAAAAAAACGTGGAGATCTCCTTGGGGAACCCGAGAAGACTGAGGGATATCCTGGGGGTAGAATTCCCCGAGGATCGTTCCATTATACTCATCAACCAACGAGTTGGGAATTTCGATAGCGTCATACGAAACGGGGATAGGGTTGTTATCATGCCGATGATATCGGGGGGATGATAATTGATGTGGGCGGAAGCCCCCTTTGATCATGGGTGTGCGAAGAATTGTTCCGTCTTCTCGATATCGGAGACATGGAGGATGAAGATGGATTTTTCAGCGTCTTCCATTACGGACCCATATGTATAGTTGATATTGATCCCCGCTTCGCCCAACTTTTTCGCCACTTGTCCCAGCATGCCGGGTTTATTGGTCAGGGTAAAGACCAAAACCGGCTCCGAGTCCAAAAGGTATTCCAGTTCCGTTAGCCTTCTTTCGGCCTCTTCCGGCTTATCCACCAGGATTCGAATAATAGAGTAGTCGGAAGAATCCTTGAGGATTCCTCGATAACTTTCCGCGAGGGCTATCCTCCTGCGGGTCTTCTCCCTAATCTTAAACAGTTCCTTGACCGAGTCCTTAGCGTTCTGAATATTCATGGCCAAGATGTTAATATTCGATTTGCTCAGGACTTCACAGAGCCTTGCGAGCTCACCCGGGGTATTGATTAAGATGATGGATAATTGCGTTCTCCTCTCCATAGAACCGTTCTCCCTTCAGTGCGTAAAGACTCGGCAAAAATATCAGATTTATCGGGGCAAGGTCAAGGGAAATATTTGCGTATGGGAAGAGATACAGGCAAATTCAAAATACTAATTGGTAAATACCACAACATAGGTTACCCGATTTTGAATTTGTTTAGGATTTAATCCTTGTTTGAATTATTGCACAAATATTTAAACGCTATATAA
>DAOVGJ010000076.1 GCA_030672465.1 Pseudomonadota bacterium
CCATGATTATTTCCGGCAACAACCCGATGGTTCTTATCAGCTCACCATTGAGCGCCACCCTCATCATCCTCTCTGTCCTCTCCCTTTTCTCCCCCCAGTTGAGGAAATTGTGGGCCAGGAGAAAGGGCGCCAAGGGGCAAAGTTAGCCCTTCATAAGGTATGCAAGCCCTCAAGGAAATCTCCCTTCCTTCCTCATCTCATCATAGAGAGTCCCGGCCCAATAGGTTCCTATAGATGGGAGCTGTCCTCCAGATCTCAGGCCTGAGATCCCGCGGTGAAGAGTTAGGGGCCAGCCTGATTCATGGTCCTCGATAGGAAGGAGAAAGAGAATCTCACCGCCGATCTGGTTCCGGAAACTAAGCCTGAAAAAACAGGATCAAGGAAAGAGCAAAGGCTGAGGTCATGGGCATAACTCTTCTGATCCGCCATGTATTTTCCATAGTGTACGAGGGAAATGTAGACACCGATAACCATGCTCACCCTTGAAGGGTACAAGACACTTCAGCGAATTATACTCATGTATGAAAATAATCAATAAATTTAATAGATTATGTTATGATCTCAATGTATTTTCTAATAATTTGCTGATAACTTAAATAAATCCTAAAATTGTTCATAAAAAAATAATATCTGTTTCTAATCAGTTGGAATTATTAGCTTTGCAGCGTTCGGGCAAAGGGGAAGGCCAGGGGTTGGATCAATACGTCTCTTTTCTTGAAAATCAGCATATGATTTGGTCGTGATATTCCTGGATGGATTGGACGGAGATTCCCCTGCGGATCATGGACTCTATGCCATTTACCGCCGCCGAGGCCCCAGATAGAGTGGTGATGCAGGGAATATCGTGGATGACCGCTTCACTCCGTATGGCCACCTCATCGGCTTTCGGTTTTTTCCCGCTGGGTGTATTGATAATGAGGTGGATCTCTCCGTTTTTGATGAGATCCACGATATGGGGTCTCCCCTCGTTGACCTTATAGACGGTCTTCACCGGGATCCCGTTTTTGGCAAGGACTTTGGCCGTCCCCGTTGTGGCCACAACATCAAACCCAAGGTCAACCAGCTTCTTGGCAATGAATACCACATGCCTTTTATCCTTATTCATCACGCTGATAAACACCGTACCTTTGAGGGGAAGGGTCTGTCCGGCTGCAATCTGGGATTTTGCGAAGGCCATTCCGAAATCCGCATCAATGCCCATTACCTCCCCCGTTGACTTCATCTCGGGGCCCAAAACCGTATCGACACCGTGAAAACGCTTGAAGGGGAGTACGGCTTCCTTTACGGCAACGTGATTGATTTCAACTTCCCGCGTAACCCCCAAATCGGACAAGGTTTTTCCGACCATGAGTTTGGCCGCAATCTTGGCCCATGATATGCCCGTGGCTTTGCTCACGAAGGGGACCGTTCTCGAAGCCCTGGGGTTGACCTCCAATACATAGACGATGTCGTTCTTGATCGCGTATTGGACATTCATCAATCCCACGACGTTGAGCTCCTCTGCCAAGGCGCTGGTATTCGCCTTAATCCGTTCAATGAGCTCATCGGTTAAGGAGAAGGGGGGTATGACGCAAGCACTATCACCCGAATGGATGCCCGCCTCCTCGATATGTTCCATGATGCCGGCGATGACGCACCCTTGACCATCGGCTACGGCGTCAACATCGATCTCAATGGCGTCCTCCAGAAACTTATCGATAAGGACGGGGTGTTCTGGGGAGGCCTCGACGGCGCGCTCCATGAATCCCATCAGGGATTCCTCGTCGTAGACAATCTCCATGGCCCTTCCCCCCAGAACGTAAGAGGGCCTGACCACGACGGGGTAACCTATCTCATCGGCTATCCGTATCGCATCTTCCGCCGAGGTAGCGCTTCCATTAGGAGATTGGTTCAATTGGAGCTTCTTGAGCAGAAGGGTAAATCGATCCCTGTCTTCGGCCCTATCGATGTTGTCGGGGGTTGTCCCAATAATATTGACCCCCGCCTTTTCCAGAGCCACCGCAAGGTTCAACGGTGTCTGCCCCCCGAACTGCACGATGACCCCATCGGGATTTTCCCTCTCGGCGATGTCCAGCACATCTTCCAGGGTCAAGGGTTCGAAGTAGAGTTTGTCGGATGTATCGTAATCCGTGCTCACCGTTTCTGGATTGCTATTGACCATGATGGTCTCATATCCGAGCTCCTTGAGCGCAAAGGCCGCATGGACACAGCAGTAATCGAACTCAATGCCTTGCCCAATGCGGTTCGGACCCCCTCCCAGGATCATGATCTGCTTCCCCTTGGATATCCTGACCTCATCCTCGGTTTCATAGGTGGAATAATAGTAGGGGGTGTACGCCTCAAATTCCGCCCCGCATGTATCTACCAATTTGAAGGTAGGGAGAATTCCCCTCTCGATCCTCGAGCTCCGTATTTCAGACTCCTCACATCCCATGAGATACCCCAGCTGAAAGTCCGAAAAACCATATGTCTTGGCCTTTCTCAGGAGGTCCGATGGAATCATCAACTTCTTTTCGTTCTTACTCCTGGACCAGAGCTCCAAATCCCGTAATTCAAACTCATACTGTTTTATCTCCCCCTCGAGCTCGATGATCTGCTTCATGTTTTGGAGAAACCAGGAGTCGATATGGGTCAACTCATGGATTTTATCGACATCCATCCCGCATTGGAGGGCCTGTTTGATGTAAAAAACCCGATTGTGATTGGGAATACGCAATTTTTCATAAAACATTTCCCTCTTGGGACTGGATGATTTCAGGGGGAGACGTTCCATACCATCCCAGTTATCCTTTCCATCGGCGCCGAGCCCATATCTTCCGGTTTCAAGGGATCGGAGGGCCTTCTGAAGGGCTTCTTTGAATGTACGCCCGATGGCCATGGTCTCGCCCACGGATTTCATCGAAACCGTGAGGGTTTCATCGGATCCCGGAAACTTTTCAAAGGTAAACCGGGGAATTTTGACGACACAATAGTCTATGGTAGGCTCAAAACAGGCAGGGGTCTTCTGGGTAATATCATTGGGCAATTCGTCCAAGGTATATCCGACGGCCAATTTGGCCGCGATCTTAGCGATGGGAAACCCCGTTGCCTTAGAGGCCAAAGCTGAGCTTCTGGATACCCTGGGGTTCATCTCAATGATCACCATCCTGCCGTCTTCTGGTCTCAGGGCGAACTGGATATTGGAGCCCCCAGTTTCAACCCCAATCTTCCTCATTACCCTGATGGCCGCATCCCGCATCTGTTGGTATTCTTTGTCCGTAAGGGTTTGAGCCGGTGCAACGGTGATACTGTCACCTGTATGAATCCCCATGGGGTCAAAATTTTCGATGGAACAGATGATGACCACATTATCCTCGAGATCCCTCATCACCTCCAATTCGTATTCCTTCCATCCGAGAACGGATTTCTCGATGAGAATCTCGCCGATCATGCTGGCTTCGAGGCCCATCGATGCCATCTCCTCGAATTCCTTAATATTGTAGGCTACGGAGCCTCCGGTGCCTCCGAGGGTGAAGCTGGGACGAATGATGAGGGGAAATCCGATTTCATCGGCCACGGAGAAGGCCTCTTGTAGACTGTAGGCGAGATCGCTTTTGGGAACGTCGAGGTCGATCGCGTCCATCGACTCCTTAAATCGCCTCCTGTCTTCCGCCTTTTTGATGGACTCGTAGTTGGCCCCGATCATCTGCACCCCATAATGGTCTAAGATACCCTTTTCGAAAACTTGGACGGCCACATTGAGCCCGGTTTGCCCACCCAAAGTTGGGAGAAGCGAATCGGGCCTCTCCCGCGCTATGATCTTTTCGACCACTTCGGGGGTAATGGGTTCGATGTAGGTCCTGTCGGCCATCTCGGGATCGGTCATGATGGTGGCGGGATTACTGTTTACCAGAATGACTTCAAATCCCTCTTGTTTGAGGGCCTTACAGGCCTGGGTTCCTGAATAATCGAACTCGCAGGCTTGGCTGATGACGATGGGGCCCGAACCAATGATGAGAATCTTGTGAATATCGGTTCGCTTCGGCATGATCACCTAGTGGAGGGTTCCATCATCTGAATGAAATCCTCGAACAGATAGATGGCATCATGGGGACCGGGAGAGGCCTCGGGGTGAAATTGAATGGAGATGATGGGGAGTTTTCGGTGCCGCATGCCCTCCATGGTCTGATCGTTCAGGTTTACATGGGTAACCTCAATCTCCTCTTCGCCCAGGGAATTGGTATCGACGCAGAACCCATGATTTTGGGCCGTGATGCTCACCTTGCCCTTTATCAGATCTTTGACCGGATGGTTCGCCCCGTGATGGCCGAATTTCAGTTTGTATGTCCGCCCCCCAAGGGCGAGGCCCACTATTTGATGCCCCAGGCAGATCCCCAAAATGGGCTTTTGCCCAATGAGTTCCCGAGTGGTTTCAATGGCATAGGGAACTCCCTCCGGATCCCCCGGGCCGTTGGAAAGCAAAATACCATCCGGATGGGAGGAGAGGATTTCATCGGCCGTCGTGTTGGCCGGGACGACTGTGATATCGCACCCTAATGACGCAAGAAGACGGAGAATATTGTGCTTGATGCCGAAATCCATGGCTATAACCCGGTGTCGGTGATCTCGGGGGGCGAAAAGGGGTCGGGATGAATCCGAGAATCGACTCTCCCAAGGATAAGGAGCCAGACAAGTCACCTCTTTAACCAGATCCCTACCTATCAATCCAGGTGAGGCCTTGGCCTTTTCGATGAGACGATCCTTATTCATATCCTCGGTCGAAATGATGGCCTTCATGGCCCCGGCAGTTCGAATGTGTTTCGTTAAGGCCCGAGTGTCCACCCCTTCGATTCCTACGATTCCATAGTTCTTCAGGAATTGGCCCAAACTCCCCTGGGCTCGCCAACTGCTATGTATGGGACTGTATTCCCTGATGATAAAACCCTCGACATGGGGTTTTATGGACTCGACGTCATCTTCGTTTACGCCATAATTGCCGATGAGAGGGTAGGTCATGGTGACGATCTGGCCCTTGTAGGAGGGATCCGTGAGAATCTCTTGGTATCCCGTCATGCTCGTATTGAAGACAACTTCTCCCGTTTTCTCCCCAGGGGCACCGAATGAGGTCCCCTCGAAGATGGTGGCATCCTCGAGGGCAACGAGGGCCCTTTGGCTCCCTTTTTTCATCGTTTTAACCATCGTGTGGACAAAAAAAAGACCCCCGGGAGTTTTCCCGAGGGCCTTGAGATGACAGTATTAACAAGTTTATTCGGCATGAATTCTGAAATTTATTTAAAATATGTAATGGATAAAGATCAAATTGTCAACGTAAAATTACACGCCGTACCAAACTTTCCCAAATTAATCGACTTTTGCCCCTATGAGCTCATAGATTTTCGTCTTGGAGGGCTCGGTCAGAAGCTCCTCTATTTTCGACTGAACCTCCATTCTTCCTTCCTTGTTGGACCAACCCTTCCAATCTTCGACACTCTCCCATGTGCTGATGACGATGTGGGTCGCGGGATCATCATAATCCCTGAGCGTCTCTCCGGTTATGTATCCCTTCTGTTTTACGGCCCTTGATCTCAATTCCA